>CAMZKR010000112.1 GCA_947311335.1 uncultured bacterium | reverse complement strand
TTCTGTAATAATCATATTATTAATAACTCATATTTTTTTTAATCTACCTATAGAAAAATCTATCATAGAATGTATTCAGCAAATATAAATTCTTCAAATCATTTTATATTTTCTAAGTTTATAAAATCAATTATATATCAATAATTGGTAAAATCTGTTTTTTCTCTACTTAGATAAAGTAAATAATCAAAATTTTTATTTTCTTTTTTTAATTGTTCTAATTTTTCTAAATAAAAAATATCTTTTTTATATCTAAGTCAAAAAATAAGTTTTAACTTACAATTCAAATTTATTTTTAAAGACCCTGATATCTGATTAAAAAGAGGAACAAATCAAGTTCAAGTTCAAAAAAACATTTTATTTTTATTAGTTTTTCTTAAAACAAAATGCCCAGCTGGTCATACTCAATTTAATATACTTCATACCTTTAAATCACAAATATACTTACTTCATCATCTTCATTCTTCCCGCCTTTTTATAATTAAAGTTAGTTTCTTTCTTTTTATAGCTAAAATTGAATATGCCCTACCTCACAGTTTTGGTAATATAAATGTTATGAATTGACCAGGTATCATATTTACTTTATTTTCTAATTCAAAAATTAACTCATATACATCATGAGTTAATTTTTCTTTTTTTATTAATTTAAATTTTTCTAATCACATTAAAAACCCTTTTTAAAAACTTTAAACTATTTATTTTATACTTTTAAAATTAATTATTACAAATTATTTTTAGAAAATATTCTTTGAAATATATTAAAACTTATTTTTTTATACAATAAATAAATTGTATTTAATTCTATTTCATATTTTTCATATCAACCGGTTATTCATAATAAAATTATGATAATAAATAGTAAAAAATAACTATAATAAATCCCTAAAAGAAAATTGAAAAATATGTTTAGCCAAAAATATAAATTGATTTTTTAACAATATCAATAATATTATTATTATTAATATTAACTTAAATAAATATGAAACATATAATAGTTAGTTGATCGACAGCATATGATTTTATTATGGATTATGAATGAAAATTTAAAAACAATATAAAAACTGATGATTTAGAAAATCTTAGTGTTTGATTTTTAATCAAATATTTAAAAAAAGAAACTTGATGAACTTGATTAAACATAGCTTATAATCTTTCACTCATTTGAGAAAAACCAATTTTATTAAGTTCAGTTTGAAATGATTTTTCATTTGATAATTATTTTAAAGAAAAAATAAATCTTGATTATATAAATAAAAGTAAAAAATTATTATCAGCTAGTTGATATATAATTACAGACTCAAATTCTAATCAAATAACAGCATTTTATCCTTGAGCAATGAAAGAAAGTATAAATACATCAATTAAAGATATAACAGAAAAAATTGAATACTCTATTATTGCTCCAAATCAAAAAGAAGCAATGATCAAACATATAAAAGAATCAAATGAATTATGAGTAAAAACATTTTTTGACCCATGACAACAACTTTTTGCCTTTAAAAAACAAGAATTAGAAGAATGTAGTAAAAATGCTAATTATTTAATAGTAAACGAATATGAATATAAAGAATTTAAAACAAGAATTTTAAAAGAAGAAAATGAATTAAAAAACATTTTCGAAAAAATAGTTATAACTCTTGGAAAAAATTGATCAAAAATAATAGATAAAAATAATGAAATAATTATTTCTCCAGTAAAAGTAAAAGAAATAATAGATCCAACTTGAGCATGAGATGCTTATAGAGCATGATTAATAAGATGATTGAAATTATGATATAATTGGGAAACTGCTTGAAAACTTTGAAATTTACTTTCATCTCATTGTATACAATTTCATTGATGACAAAATCATTTTGTAAGTAAATGAACCTTAGAATTAGAAATGGAAAAGTTTTTCTGAGAAAAAATTGACTTACATGCAGAAAAAAAGAAAATAATTGATGTTCATACACAAAATAACAATTTTTAATATATAAATTATAGTACAAATGGATTATAAAGATAACCAATACAAAGTTGCTGATCTAAAATTAGCATCATGGTGAAGAAAAGAATTTGATATAGCTGAACATGAAATGCCTTGACTTATGGCAGCAAGAGAAAAATATGGAAAAAACAAACCTCTTATATGAGCTAAAATAATTTGAAGTTTACATATGACAGTTCAAACTGCAATACTTATAGAAACTTTAACATCACTTTGAGCTGAAGTAAGATGGAGTAGTTGTAATATATTTTCAACTCAAGATCATGCAGCAGCAGCAATTGCAGAAACTTGAGTTCCAGTATTTGCTTGGAAATGAGAAAGTTTAAAAGAATACTGGTGGTGTCTTAGACAAACTTTCAATTTTAAATGATGAGCAAATATGATTCTAGATGATGGTTGAGATGCTACTATGCTTATTCATAAATGAGTAAAAATAGAAAAAAATCCTTCATTATTAGAAAAAGTATATGACAATGAAGAAGAACAAATAATGATAAATCTATTAAAAGAAGATTATAAAAAAAATCCGAGATTTTGGACTAAATTATCTAAACAAATTAAATGAGTTTCAGAAGAAACAACTACTTGAGTTCATAGATTATATGAAATACATAAAAAATGAGAGCTCCTATTCCCTGCTATCAATGTAAATGATAGTGTTACAAAATCAAAATTTGATAATCTATATGGTTGTAGAGAATCTTTAATTGATGGAATAAAAAGAGCAACAGATGTAATGATTGCATGAAAAACAGCAGTAGTATGTGGTTATTGAGATGTAGGTAAATGATGTGCACAGGCTCTAAAAGCATTTTGAGCAAAAGTAATAGTAACAGAAATAGATCCAATATGTGCCCTACAAGCAGCAATGGAAGGTTATGAGGTAAAAACTATTGAAGATGCATTAAATGAAGCTCTTATCTATGTAACTACTACATGAAATAAAGATATAATTACTCTTGAACATATGAAGAGTATGAACAATCAAGCAATAGTTTGTAATATTTGACATTTTGATAATGAAATACAAATGAATAAACTTGATAATTATTCTAAAGCTAAAAAATTAAATATTAAACCTCAAGTTGATAAATATATATTTGATGATTGACATGAAATCTTTGTCCTTGCTGAATGAAGACTTGTAAATCTTGGTTGTGCTACATGACATTCTAGTTTTGTAATGAGTAATTCTTTCACAAATCAAGTACTTGCTCAAATAGATTTATTTAATAATGATAAAGAAATCTGAGTTTATACTCTATCAAAAGAATTAGATGAAGAAGTAGCTAGACTTCATCTTGATAAACTTTGAGTAAAACTTACAAAATTATCTACTGATCAAGCTAACTATCTTTGATTAAAAATTGATTGACCTTATAAATCTAATCATTATAGATATTAAAATAGATTATGTCTAAAAAAATATATCTAATAGACTGAAATAATTTTATATATCGTATGTTTTTTGCTTTACCAGAATTTTCTACAAAAGACTGAAAGATAGTAAATGCTATTTTTGGTATGGCAAAATTTTTCACGTGACAACTCACAAAAGAAAAACCTGATTATTTATTTTTCATAAAAGATGCTAAATGAAAAAATTTTCGTCATAAATTATATAGTGAATATAAATGAACGAGAGAAAAAATGCCCGATAATTTAAAAGACCAGATACAAGATATAGAGAATATGATAAAAGCTATGTGAATAAATATAGTTGAAATATCATGATTTGAAGCTGATGATGTTATATGAACATTAGCAACTACATTATGAAAAAATAAAGATTTAGAAATAGATATATTAACCTGAGATAAGGATTTATATTCTTTAGTATCTGATAATGTAAAAATTTATGATACAATGAAAAAAAAGAAATTTTGAGTTAATGAAACAAAAGATAAATTTTGAATTGAACCATATTTAATTATAGATTATCTTTCTATAGTTTGAGATAAATCAGATAACATACCATGAATAAGTGGATTTTGACCTAAAAAAGCAATCTCTCTTATAAATAATATTTGAAGTATTGAAGAAATATATAAAATTGTTGAAAAAATTCAATCTTGAAAAAATATAAATACTATTAAAATAAAAAAGATTAAAGAAGTTGAAAAACTTTTCAAGTGAAAAACATTTGATAAGTTAATTAAATCAAAAAATAATGCTTTTCTATCAAAACAATTAGCAACAATAAATAAAACTGTAAAAATTAAAGATTTTAAATTAAGAAATTTCAAATTCTCACCTGAAAAAATATTAAATGAAAATATAATAAAAATATTTAAACAATTTGAATTCAATTCACTAATTTGAAAAGAAAATAGGGATAGCTTACTAAAATGGGAAAATTTATGATTAAAAACTAAAATAATTTGAGATAAACAATGACTTGATAATTTATTTGAAAAGATAAAAAAGAAAAATCAAATAACACTTGATACAGAAACTACAAGTTTAAATATAATAAAAGCAGAATTCGTATGAATAAGCATTTTCTTAGATAAAAATAATATATATTATATAAATAAATTACATCATTGAATTAAAATAAATTATAAAGATTTAAAAAAATTTTTAAAGAAAATATTAAATCTTAATATACTAATTATTGGGCACAATATAAAATATGATATTGAAATTATTGAAATGTATATTGATTGAAAAAATTATACAAAAGGAACTTCAAACAAATCACAAATGATTTTAAATTTTTAATATTGATGCCATTACTAATTCAATAACCCTTGAATATTTTATAATAAATTCATTTTCAAATATTTCAAGTTTTTTATCAGGTTTAGTATAAAGAGATAAACTTCAAATTATTTCTCCTTTTAATTTTAATGGAATAAGTAATAAAGATGAAAGATTATTTCTTTTAGCTAAACTTTGAGTTTTATATTTTGATTCTTTTGTTAAATCAAGAATCTTTAATGGAGATTCTTGATAAAGAGCTCTTTCAAGTAAGCTATTTTTTAATTTTAAAACTTTTTTTCATTGCCAATCATCAGATAATCAGAAATTAGAAACCATCTCTAATGTTTTTTCTTTTTTATTATAAGTTCTAAGAACACTAGCATCAACTTTTGTAAGCATTATAATTGATGTAACAATAAAATCTCAAATACTATATATATCATGATAATAATTATTAAACATATCAATCAAATCAAATATATAATCCTTTTCTCTTTTTATTTTTCATATCATATTATACACTTCTCTAATTTTTTGGTACTTTAATTCTATTTCTTTCTCAATTTTTCTATGATTAGTTATATCCCTACATACAAGTAAATATGAATTTATATTTACCATCTTTTCATCATAAATAGGAGTTATAGTTACTGAAAAATTAAGTTTAGATTTATTTTTATGCCTTCATATAATTTCATATTTATAAATAATAGATGAGTCTTTAAGTAGTATTTCTATATCTTTTTTATAAAAAATATTTGTTATTTCTTTTCATAATATATATTTTTCTTTATATCAAAAAAGAATCTTTGATCATTTATTCCATGATTTTATTTTTAAATCTGTTCAAATAAGAATTATTGCATCAGTAGAAAACATAACAGCATTAAGTAAAATTTGTTCTTTACTATTTTTTTCTTTATTTTCTTTTTCTTTTAATTTTGTTAAATTAGTCATTATTCAAATTGATCATCCATTAGGTAATAAAGCTCAACTAAACAATATAGGTATCTTTTTATTATCTTTTCTTATTAAATATCATTCATAACTTGTACTTATTCACTTTTGATTATTATTAATTTTTATTTCTTTAACTTCTTTTATATTTTTATTTGACCAAAATATGCATGATTTTTTTCAAATTATTTCCTTTAAAGAATATCATAAAATATCACAAAATCTAGGATTAGCATAAATAGTTTCTTTATTTTTATCTCACATCCATACTGCTTCATTCATATTCTCAACTAAAGTACGAAAAACAATTTCTGGTTTTTTCTTTAACATATTTTATTTAATTATATAAATAGTATCTCAACTTTGTACTTTATAATTTAAATTTTGTCTTTTTCAGTTTACTATTGCATATTTAGCTTCTTTTACTATATCATTGTGTATTTTATTTGCAAAATTTATTATATTTGAATCATTTTCTAAAACAACAATATCACCAATAGGTGTAAGACAAAAGATTTCTTCTTCTTCTTTTGATATATTTAAATTTGTAATATGTTCATATAAATTTTTCTCTTTTAGTCCAGTTATATTTGATTTTTTATCTTTTCAATATAAATAATGAGCTGCTACTCAATATTCTGCTATAAAATCCATATAAGTATTTCTTATTTGTACTTCTACAGGTAAATCCAAGTTAGGAATTATTTTTATTAAACATGTATGTAAACTTTGATAACCATTTATTTTGGGGATAATAATATAATCTTTAAAACGATCTGGAATAGGGAAAAAAGAATCATGTAATAAATTTAAAACTTCATAACATTTTTCTATACTATTACTCTCAATTATAATTCTAAAAGCATATATATCTTTTAATTCTAAAACATTAGATATCTTTTTCTTTTTACATTTTTTAAAAATACTGTATATACTTTTATATCTTCCTTTTATAATTGCTTTTATTTTTATTCTCTCTAATTTTTTTTCAAAAATTATATTAATTTTTTTAATTATT
>CAMZKR010000111.1 GCA_947311335.1 uncultured bacterium | reverse complement strand
TTTTCTTCAATTTTTTTATTAAAAGTTAAAAAATAATTAAATAAATAATATAAAAACAACAATAAAAATATTGCTAAAACTGGAATAAAATTTATTTTGTAAAATATATTATAATTAATATATATATCTCTTATTAACTCATTATCACTAAAATCTGCAAAGGAAATAGTTTTAAAAATCAATAAGTAAACATATATAAATATAAAAAAAAATCTCATAATTTTATCTTTTATTAATTCTTTTATTCATTAAAGAAACAAATTCTTTATAAATATCTAAAGTTTCATCTATATAAAGATAATCTATCTTTTTTCTATTTAAAGCTAATTCTAATTTTTTTATTTTATTAAATCTTAATTTTTTATAATTATCTATTTTCTTTTTATCTCATAAATTAATAACTATATCTTGATTCTTATTTCCTAATAATTCTAAACTTTCTCTATTAAATAAATTATTTTCAAAACTATCAAATACATTTATATATAACAAATCATTTTTTCTTCATAAAATATTTATCTCTTTTTCATTTATATCTATTTTATCTGTTAATAAAAAAATAACTGAATTTTTTATTTTTGTTTTATTTAAAAATCATAAATCTAAAATAATATCTTTATTTTCTTGTTTATACTTATTTATATTATTTAATATATTTATTATGCTTTTTTCTCATTTATTTCGTCTAATATAAAATTCTTTTTTTCATCAAAAAAGTACTGCAGATATAGTATCTCCATTTTTAATTGATGAAAATCATATTAAATAAAATATTTCTTTTAATAAATCTTTTTTATTTTTATTAAAACAAAAGTTCATAGATATAGATAAGTCGAAAAGAAAAACTATATTAATTTCTCTTTCTTCTTTATATTTTTTAATAATTGGTTTTCCTACTCTTGCTGAAATAAGCCAATCTATCATTTTTGCATCATCAAAATACTCATAATCTCTTAAATCACTAAATTCCAAACCTCTTCATTTAAATGCACTTTTATAATTTCATAAAAAAATATTGTTTATTAATTTTTTTGTCTTTATATCAAGTTTTTTGATTTCCTTAGTAAGCATTTCTTATTTAATTTTTATATTACTTAATATTTTTTCAATAACAAAATCTACAGATATGTCATCAGCATTTGCTTCATATGTTAAAATAATTCTATGTCTTAAAACAGGTGTTGCCATTTCTTTTATATCTTCAGGAATAACGAAGTCTCTATTATTTAAAAAAGCTAGAGTTTTTGCTGAATTCAATAATGAAATAGAAGCTCTAGGTGAAACTCAATAAGATATTAAATCTTTGTATTTTTCAATATTTCTAGTTTCAAATATAATATCACTTATATAAGTTAATATATTTTTATCTACATATATATGTTTAACTTTATTTTTTATTTCTAAAACTTCTTTTTTAGTTAATATTTTATTTATATCTATATCATCAATAAAACTTGAATTTTCTAAAATATTAATTTCCTCATTCTTTGTTGGATAAGTTATAACTGTTTTGAGCAAAAATCTATCAAGTTCTGCTTCTGGTAAAGAATAAACTCACATTTGTTCAATAGGATTTTGTGTAGCTAAAACAATGAAAGGTTCATCTAATTTATATGTTTTATCTCATATTGTTACTTGTTTTTCAGCCATAGCCTCAAGTAAAGCTGATTGTACTTTTGAGGGAGCCCTATTTATTTCATCAGCTAAAACAAAATTTGAAAATATAGGTCAAAATTTTATATCAAAATCTTTCTTATTTGGATTATAAATATTTGCTCATAATAAATCACTAGGTAATAAATCTGGAGTAAATTGAATACGCTTAAACTTTAATCATAATGTCTTTGATAAAGTATCAATTGAAAGTGTTTTAGCAAGTCATGGAAATCACTCTATAAGTATATGTCATCCTGAAAAAAGAGAAATAAGTAAATCTCTTATTAAGTTACTTTGTCATATAATTTTTTTTCAAATTTCTTTTTTTATTAACTCAATTTTATTTTGTATTTTATCTTCTTTAATCATACAATTTTTAACTAAAATTAAAACTAAAATCAGGTTTTTCAGATACTATCCAAGAAGGAGAAGTGTTAAGATCAAAATTAGTATAATTTATTACATTATTTACATCCCATCAATTTATATTTTGATCAAAAGAACTTGCAGACATAAACATATTCTTCATATTAGTAACATTACCTACATTCCATCAACTTATGTCTCAATTAAAAGAACTTGCTGAAGAAAACATATTTTTCATATTAATAACATTTCTCACATCCCATCAACTTATATCTCAATTAAAAGAACTTGCTGAAGAAAACATATCAGACATATCAATTATTCAATTTAAATTAGGAATATCTGATGCTGAAAAAGTTATAAGATTTTTACATCACTTAAAAGATAATTCGTTTCAAAGACTAAATCCTCACCATTGTTTTATATCAATCAATTTTATATTATCATTTGTTACAAAACCAGGAGGGGCAGACATTACAAAAGAAAATCAACTTATTTCTCAAGTTATAGTTATATCGTAAATTCAAGGTGTATTATAAGTATGTATTAATTCTGCTTGATTTCAAGTTGTAATTGTATTTATTAAACCATCTCCCCGCTCTACTACAGCATTATATGGATATCTTAATGGTAATTTAATTTGATGATCATTTGTTGTAAACTCATTCAGTTCAGGAGAATTTCCTATTTTAGTAGTATCCCAAGTTGATATAAATTTATTTGTTACTCATCATCAATTTGAAGAACTTGAAGATGAATTTGAGTTATCAAGTACAACTATTTCTGGTATATTAAAATCTGTTATTTCATTTATTATTTCTATAGCTAATGCTTTTGCAGAATCCGTTGGGTTTGAAGAATCTACAAATACATCTGTAATATAATCTATTCATCAAATATTAGACACAATAGTTCAACTATAAGATTCTTGTAAATCCTTTATAAAATTTATTCTTGCTGATTCATTATTTATTAAATCTGATATTGTTCAACTGTAAACCAATATTTCTCATGGATTAAAATCAAATCATCAATTAATGTTAAATTGAGTATTTTTATAACTTGCTGGAAGATTATTGAAACTATCATATACTAGTTTTTTTTGATTAATTATCTCTATTATATCAAGTAAACTTTTATCTGTTCAGATTATACTTGGTACCGCTAATATATAAGTTATATTTCAATTATTCACCTTAACTACTTTTCAATTATAATCTCATTTAACATATGCTTTTGCTAATTGATCTCATGCAAATGTCTTATTTAATAATAAATCTTTGTCATATGAAAAATTATCATCTCATTCTAAAATTGTTGCTACTTGATATTCTTTTTTTGTATTTACTCTAGAATAAGTATATTCATTATGTGTCAATGGATCTGTTGGTACCTTTGAAAAAGTATCTGTTATTTTTATCATATTTTCTCAAAAAGTTCATTGTTCCCATGCTTTAGATCAACTATATGATATTTCTACAGGATATGTCGGTGTTGGGTATTCTCATAGTTTAATTTTTGATAATTCTAGTGTTTTTACTATATTATCAATATCAGATATTCTAACTGCATCCCTTGATTTAAGTGAATATCATATAAAACTAATAAAAGCTATTGTTGATAATATTGCTAAAACTGTAATTACTACTATTAATTCAATTAAAGTAAAAGCCTTTTTATTCATAAAATAAATTTTATTAATATAATACTTTATATATTAATAATTTAAAACT
>CAMZKR010000110.1 GCA_947311335.1 uncultured bacterium | reverse complement strand
GTACAAAATAACGACATAAAATGTAACAAACCTTAACGTAACCTAACCTATCCTAACTTAACCTATGCTAACATAGCAAACTTTGCAATACAAAATGCCTTATTAGAAATAAAGTTTGTATCTAAATCATCCAAATTAAAATTGTTTAGCTCAAAACAAATTATCGAAACAATACATTCTATAATAGATTTTTCTATAGATAGATTAAAAAAAATATGAGTTATTAATAATATGATTATTACAGAAAAGTATTAAAGAAAGTTTAAAAATTATTTATAGTACTAAATCTACTACATTTATTATATTTTTTAATCCATTTTCTTTTTCTTTTATAATTTCTTTTAAAATAACCACTTTATCTATTAAATTTTTTTCCTTTAAGCTTTTTAATATATTAAAAGAATCTTTATCTTGTATATCTGCTATAAAATCATTAGTTTTATAATTATCTCAACTTAAACAAATTCAACTAAGAGATAATCAGAATTTTTTTAAATCATAATTTTTTCAAATAGCATACTCTAAAAATATTGGATTTTCATTCTTTTTTATAAAAGTATTTGGGATTATTATATCTCAAGGCTTTAAATCAATATTTCCTATATTTCTAGCTTTTCAAGGAATAATTATTTTAAAGATTTCATAATTTTCTTTAATATATTTTATAGTTTTTTCAAAGTTTTTAAATATTATATATACTATAAGTTCTTCACCTTTAAATGTCATTCTTTCTCATTCAAATATTGTAAAGTTTATTTCTTTTTTTATTTCTTTTAAATTAATAATTTTTTTTAAATTATTTTTTAAATCTTTTTCTTTTGTTAAAATTATTTTAATTAATTTCATTTATTTATTATTAGTTTAATATTATATACATATTTATCTAAGTTTAATATTTTTTCAAACTTTTATTAATTTTTGTTTTTATTTTAATTTGAGTATCAAAAAATCTAAAATATAAAGAAGATATTTAGTTTGATGAATATTTAAAGAATTATAAAGATTTTATTTTTACTTTAAAAAATAAAAAAAAAAGGTTTTATGAATAGAAAACATAGAAAAAGTATTTTCTGATAATACATATATAAATCCTATTTTAATTAATGAAGATTTAAATAAAATCTGAAAAAATATTTTAAATATAAAATAAAATAATTTTTTCTATTTCTTTACTTTCTTATTGTTTTTGATAAACTCTTTAATTAAAGAGTTTATCAAACTTTTCTTACAATTTTAAATTTTAATTTATTTTTTATCTTGAATTCTTACTTAATAAATATATTTTCTTTTTGATTGGCAACTTTTGTTGTTTGATTTATACTAACACCTTTTTTTATAAAGTTTTTAATAAATTTTAAATTATGAAAAAATATTAGAGAAAAAGCAACTATTTGAAAAGCTACAAAATTTTTTAATCTTCATAAAAAGAAATCTTGAACTCCTACTATGTGAGGTTTTATTATACTTTGAACAGTTTTGATGATGATAGTTATAAGTATAATTTTACAGAAATCGGGACTTATAAATAATTCTCTTTTTAATCAAAAAGAAACATATCTTACAATATTTACTTTAATAACGGTTTGATTTTTGGGTTGAGTAGATGATTATATGAATATAAGATGAATAGGTAGAACAAAATGACTTTCAGCTAGATTTAAAATAATATGGCTTATAATTTTATCTTTACTTGGAGCCTTGTGGTTTTATTATAAATTAAAGTGGGGAATTAGAGAATTACATATACCTTTTTATAGTGAAGTTAAGCTTTGATTATGGTTTATTCCTCTTTTTATGTTTATAATTATAGCAACTTCTAATAGTGTAAATTTAAGTGATTGACTTGATTGACTTGCTTGATGATTACTTTTATTTTGTTATGTAGTTTATGCTTATATAACTTATGATCAATGATTATTTTTATTATCTACTCTTTGTGTTAGTATAGTTTGAGCTCTTGTATCTTTTTTATGGTTTAATGTAAAGCCAGCAAAATTTTATATGTGAGATGTATGAAGTTTAGCTCTTTGAGCTAATTTATGACTTATGGCACTCTTAACTAATACAATAGTAACACTTATTATCATCTCAATTTTGTTTATTTTTGAAACATTAAGTGTGATAATTCAACTTACTAGTAAAAAATTAAGAAAATGAAAAAAAGTTTTTCGCATAGCTCCTTTTCATCATCATTTAGAAGCTATTTGATGGAAAGAGGAAACGGTAGTTTTCAGACTTTGGCTTATAGGTATGCTTTTATCTGTTAGTTGAATAATTTTTTATATGATTCAGAAGTAATTTATGTGATTTAGAATGATAAATGAAGAGTTTATATGTAATAACTGCTCAAGCAAAGTAAAAAAACACCCAGAATGATCAGCTAGAAATCATTGCGTTTATTGTTTATATTCTAAACATCTTGATAAAAATTATCCTTGAGATAGAGAATCAAGTTGTTTTTGACTTATGAAACCAATTTTAATTGATTACAAAAAAAATAAAGGTTATATGATAAAACATAAATGTTTAAAATGTGATAAGGAAATTTTAAATAAAATTTCTAGTGATGATAATTTTTTAGAATTTAGTAAGAAAATAAATAAAAAATCTTAATTTATTATTTATTTTCTTACTTTTTTATTTTTTAAGTACCAAAATACTCATCATATAAATAATACAATAACAATTATTAAGGCAATTAGATTGTGTATTATCATTGATATAATAATAGTTATAATTGATAAACTTAAAGCAATCAAAAAAGTTATTAGTCAAACTCATGCTCTACCTATTGTTCATAAAAATGGTAAAACATCTAAGATAACACTAATAGTTCCAAGCAACATATTGAGTCAAATCCACATCATTATAAAACCTCAAATTCTTAATCACCAAGTTATTATTTTGTGTTCGGTTTTCATTTTACTAATAGCTCCATCTCTATTTCATTTAAATGCTCTAAATAATTTAGAGTTCTTTTTTCAATAAAAAGCTGTTATACTTTTACTATCTAAATTAATTTTTCAAAAAATAGTTATATTTTTCAAAGGATTATTAAGTTTAGAATAACTTATTCTAATATCTCATATACTTGGATTTCAAATTGATCAACTTCAATTAAATATATGTTTATTATCTGCTAATTTAAATCATTTTCAGATTATAGTATTTGTTTTATTTAAATTTAAAGTATCATATCAAGGTAATCTCAATTCACTTATATTTGTATTATAAATTCATATACTTCACTTAGAAACTTTTATTGAATTAGAACTTATTCTCATTTTTGGGTTTAAATGTCATTCTGGTCTTTTAAAATTAGAAGAATTAGAAGGAAAACTTGTCCATTCTTTTGAATAAGTATATGTAGTTTCTTTTGTTTCAGAACCTCATAGATTTTTTTTTGTTTTTGACTCACTTTTTTCTTTCCAAGCATACATTTCAGTTTTTCTATTTACTCATAAATAATTTCACTCTTTTAAATAAGTATCTCATATTTTTTCATCACTTTTAAATATTCCTGTTGTTGAAATTAATTTTTGATTTATTTTTAAAGGAGCTTTTGTTTTAGAGTCAATTTCTATTGCTGTTTTAGCTATTTTTGATATATCAATTCTTCATTCATTCCAATATAATAGTATAAATGATGCTATAAATAGAATAAATCAAAATAATATTCATTTAATAGAATTTATAATTCTAGCTCCCCAACTTTTTGTTGTTGTTTCAGTAAAACTATCAGTCATAATTTTAAAAATTAATTAAAAATAAGTCAAAAAGATAAAAAGTTTATGAAATCATTTATTTTCTGCACATTTTTTTAAATTAGATATTATCATTTTTGAATTTTATTGATTTTTTCTAAAAAGTAAATAACTTTTAAGTATCTAAAAATAATTAACGATAATGATAAATTTAGAAGGAATTTTAAAAAAATATTATAAAAAAGATGGTAAAATAATTCTGGCTTGTTCAGCTTGACCTGATTCTATGTTTTTACTTTATACGATATTGGAAACTTCTTTTAAAAATAACTTAATAGTGTGTTATTTTAATCATAAAACAAGAGTAGAAACAGATATAGAAGAAGAGTTTTTAAAAAAGTTATGAAAAGAAAAATGATTTAAAGTTGAAGTTGCTAGTTATGATTTTAAAAAAAAATTAAAACTTTCCAAAAGTAAAAGTTTTGAAGAATTGGCACGTGAAAAAAGATACCAGTTTTTTGATACAATTATGCAAATATATAAATCAAAATATATATTAACAGCTCATCATTTGGATGATAAAATAGAGACATTTTTTTTCAATCTTGTTAGATGAAGTAAATTTTCTGGACTTATAAACATGACAGAGAAAAAGGGAAGTATATTAAGACCACTTTTATGATTAACTAAAAAAGATATTGAAGATTATTTAAATAAAAATAATCTTCAATATTATATAGATAAAACCAATTTTGATATTGAAATAACAAGAAATTATTTAAGACATGATATCATTCCAAAGTTTTGAAAGATAAATACTAAATATAAACAAAATGTAAATAATACTCTTTCTTATTTTGAAGATTTAAGCCATTTTATAGATATTGAAATAAAAAAGTTTTTATGAGATAATTCTTTTTTTGAAATAGAAGCTTTTAATAATTTATCTAGTTTTTTGCAAAAGGAAGTTATTAGATATATATATTTTATATCAAATTTTAGGTCAACTATTTGACTTAGTGAATCTAATATAAAGGAGATTATAAAGTTTATTAATTGAAAAAATAATAAAACAATTAAGGAAATCAAAAAATTAAAAATGAAAAAAGATAATAAAATTATC
>CAMZKR010000109.1 GCA_947311335.1 uncultured bacterium | reverse complement strand
CAAACTTTAATAATTAAAATTTATATTAAAGTTTGGTATTATTTTTATACATTTTTTTAAATTTATTGATTATATCAAAATTAAATTCTTTTTAGATTTTGTTTAACTTTAAACTAACAATAATCTCAATATGATGAGTATGAGGAAACATATCAATAGCTACTATTTTATCAATTTTATAATCACTATTTTTAAATATAAAATTAAGATCCCTAGTTAAAGTACTTGGATTACAACTAACATATATTATTTGTTTAGCTTTAAACTTTAAAATATTTGGTAAAGCTTTTGGGTGCATTCAGGATCTTGGAGGGTCAATTATTAAAAAATCAGCTTTTCTATTTTGATTTGTATAATATTCTAAAAAATCTTCAACTTTTTTATTAATAAATTCTAAGTTGTTTAAGTTGTTTAATTTAGCATTTTCTTTTCAATTATCACTTGATGATTTAACTAATTCTACACTATATACTTTTTTAGCAAAGTTTTTAGCGAATATCATTCATATAGTTCAAGTTCAAGCATATAAATCTAAAACAATTGATCATTTAAATAAATTTTTATCTGCAAAATCTAAAACTTTAGAATATAAAACTTCAGCTCAATAAGAATTAGTTTGAAAAAAACTTTTAGGTGATATTTTAAAAAATAAGGAAGAATTATTAACTCTAAGTTTTTCTGTAATTAATTTATCTCAATAAACAAGTTCAAGCTCTCATATAGCAATATCTGCTTTATTATCATTATAAGAAAGATAAAAAGATTTGATTATATTATACTTTTCTCATAATCTTTTAATAAAATTTTTTATCAAAACTATTTTTTCTTTTAATAAATCTTCATTTTTAAAATATTTATGGTTAAATCATAATATAATCATTATTTCATCAGTAAAAAAAGCTCTTCTAATTACTATATGTCTATAAAATCAGGTTTGAGGTTTTTGATCATAAACAGGTAATCATGATTTTTTACAAAAATCTTTTATTTCTTTATAAATTTCATTTTGTATTTTATCAATTAATATACATCAATCAAAATCTTCAATTTGACTAAACATTCCTTGTTTATGAAATCAAACATTAAAATGCTGTTCTATATTATTTTGAGAAGAAATCATTTTTCAAAATGAAAATTCAACTTTATTTCTATATCAATCAATTAAAGGAGAAGGAATTATTGGTAAAATACTATTATCTATATTTCAAATAATTTTTTCTAAATGAAAAAAACTTTCTTTTACTTGAGTATATTTTATTTTTAATTGTTCTTTATAAGGAATATTTATCCATTTACATCCTCAACACTCTCAATAAGGATTATTAGGATGTTTTTTTTCAAGAGAAGATTTTTTTACTATATTAACTATTTGAGTCATTAAATAATCTTTTCTTTTTTTTATTATTTTTACATCGACAATTGAAAAGGGAATAGCTCATCCAGTTATAAAAATAGTTTTTCAATCTATATCTTTATTATCAGATTTTAATTTAGAAAATCATTTTCATCCAAAAACCAATTTTTCAACTTCTAAATTCTTAATTATAAATCATTTTTTCATAAATAAATTTTAACTTTAAAAATTTACTAAATAAAACCCTAAAAAACTATTTTTAAATTATAAAAACACATATTTCTGAGATAAAATTTGTGCAAAAATTTTTAATTTAGTATTTACTAAGTAATAGATACTTAAAGCACATTTTAATAAAAAATGTTTTTGAATAAATATTAGTTTTTTAATCTTTCTTTTAGTATATTTAAAAGTAATGACTTTGCAATTATATTATCTTATTTCTTCATATGCTTTTATAGCAGAAATAAATTGTTCAGGATACATATGTTGTTGATTTAATATAATTTTTCTATAATCATCCACCCATTCTATAATTTTATATTTCCAAGATAACATTTGTTTTTCACACCATGTTTCATTTTTTAAACTTAAACCACTTTCTATATCTTTTTTCTTCTTTTTCAATATTAAATAATCATTATATTTATTTAATATATTCTTTTGTTTTTTTCATAATTTTTTTTCAAAAATATTCCATTTATCTAATATTAAAAAATGAGAATATCATTTTTTAATATTAGAATTAAAATATTGATCATGAACATTGTTTTTTATATTATTAATAGTCTCTTTTTCTGTCCATTTTCCTTTAATAAGATTAACTTTACACCAATTTAATCCTTTTGATATTTCTAATATAGTATCACTTATTTTATTTTGATTTTTAATTTTAAGCCTATTGCTCCAATTTCAGTTATATTCTAATATTGAGTTATATATTTTTTCATCAATATTATCTCATTTTGCTTTTTTATATAAATATAATAAATATCTAGCAGCAATTTGTGATGATTTAATAGGATCATTTAAATCTTTTAGATTTGTCATTCAAAATTTCTTTGCAGTAGAAGGTAGTATTTGAAAAAATCATATAGCTCATTTATCATTAGATCATTGAGATATTGCATTTCACTCTACCCAAGTAAGAAGAAATAATTCTTCAGCTTTATTTTTATCTCAAATAACTTTTCATAAAGTGTCTCAAAAAACTTTTCTCCAAGAACTTTCATATTTCCTTAAATTATTTAATCATCTTTTTCATAATTTTGTTTCAAATTCTTTTTTAAAAGCTATATAATATCACTTTATTATTATTTCTTTCATTTCTTTTATATTTATTTCTCATCTATCAACTGCAAAACTTAATTGTTTTTGAAAGCTAGAATTACTTATATCTCATCTATTTTTGATTTTTTTACTTTGACTCCTTGATATATAAATATTTAATAATTTATTTATAATACTATCATTACAATTATCTATTATATATATATATTCAAGTTTATCCTTTGATCATAATATATTATTTTTTTCTATTTTATTTCTAACTTTCTCTATAGCTTTCTTTGTAAGTAAAATATTATTTTTTAAATTTCAATGATTTAATTTATTAATCATATTATTTGATATATGTCATATATCAAAATCAAAATACTTTTTTTCTAACTTTGTTTTTAATTCTTTTTCTATTTTCATTAAATTAAATTCTTTTCCAAAATCAGGAAATACTTTTTTTATTTCTTCTAACAAAATATTTATAATTCTTATTTCTTTAGAAATATCAATATATTTTTTCATTCAGGTGATTTTATTTTCAATCTTTTTTATATCATTATTAATTATATTTTTTAATCTTTCTTTTAACTTGTTCTTTAAATTTATTCATAATATTTTATTAGAGATTTTTATTTTATATTTTGATAATAATTGCTTTAAAAGTTT
>CAMZKR010000108.1 GCA_947311335.1 uncultured bacterium | reverse complement strand
ATATCAGATAAAGATATTGAAGAAGAAGTAAAAAGAAGATTTTGATTTAATATACAATCTTTTTGAGAACAACCAATAAAACAAATTATTGAAACAATAAGAAAGACTAAAATTTGTACTGAAGATGCTATTGAATATATTTGAGACTGATTAATTGAAACAAAATTAAATAAATATAGAGATGCTTTAGCTTATGCTGTATGAATTGTTGCTATAAAAGAGAATATAAAAGATAAAATAATAGTTAGTGTTGATTGACGTGATGCTGCATGAAAATGAAGTAATATAACAAGAGTTACTAAAGATTTAGATATAAAGAAATATTGAGTAAAAGCATTTGATATACCAACAAATAAAGAAAGATTTGAACAAAATTGGTTTAAAAGATACCAAGAATTTTTTCCAGAAGAAGGAAAAATAAGATTTTTTGATAGAAGTTGGTATAATCGTATATGAGTTGAAGCTGCCATGTGATTTTGTACTCAAGAAGAATATGAGTATTTTATAGAGAATGTAATCAATTTTGAATTAAAAGAAATTTATCAAAAATGAATTAAACATCTTAAAATATATCTATCTGTTACTAAACAAACACAAAAAGACAGATTAAAAAGAAGGGATGAAAGATTACGTAAAAACTGGAAATCTTCATTTGTTGATAAGGTCGCTCAAGAAAAACGGAAAGAATATACTTTTGCAAAATTTTTAACATTACTTAATACAGATGATCCAGAATCTCCATGGATGGTAGTTGACTCAAATAAAAAATTTAAATCTTCAATTGAAATAATGAAAGCTATTATTTCAACAAATAAAAAATTATTTGAAATAGTTGGAAATGAGTTGGATATAGATTTATCTCCTAATCCAAAAATTGTTAGAACAGCTAAAGATGAATTAAAAATAATGAAAGAAAGTGGTGAACTTAAAAAAGCTTGTAAATCAAAATGAATCGAAACTGCTGATGTTTATAATTCAGCAATTATTAATAAAGTATTTGATTTTAAAAACCCTTAATTTACTAAAAATAAATATAAAATAATCTTTAAAAAAATATTTATAAGCCCTTCTTAGATTAATAAACTAAGTATTTCTAGTTACTCAAAAATAGTTATATATATAAAAAAATTTTTAAATTATTAAAAAATTTGTATTTATACATTAAACAAGTATAATGCAGTTTACTTTTTTTAATTAAGAATAAATCTTAATTAATATTTATTTTTTGATATTAAGTTTTTATGAAAGGTACTATTAAGGTTCTAAAGGAAGGTTTTGGTTTTATTCAATCTGATGAAACTGAAAATGATGTTTTTTTTCACATGAATAACCTAGAATGAGTTAAATTTGAAGAGTTAAATCCATGAGATGAGGTTAATTTTGAAATTGGTGAATGAAAAAACTGAAGACAACAATGATTAAATGTTTCTCTAGTTTAATCAGAATATAACAATGATTACTATTTCTATAGTTGATTAATTTAAAATCAATTAAAACAAAAAAAGATTCTATTGGAATCTTTTTTTGTTTTTTAGTAAATTATAAAATAGTATTATTTACAATCATTACATATTCAACTTAAAAGTAAACTATGATTATTTACTATAAATCAAAATTTATCTTCCAATTTTTTTATTTCTAAATCAAGTATACATCCTATACTTTTGGAATTATTACATATATTACAAATAAAATGATGATGATGTTTTCCTTTTATTGAATATACTTTTTCTCAAGAATTAGAAAAATCTTCTAAAATATATCATTCTAATAAAAGTTTACTTATATTTCTATACACTGTGCTTTTATTTATTTTATTTCAAAGAAAATTAAAAATTCACTTTATAGTTATTCCACATGATTGTTTGTTAATTACTTTTAAAATCTTATCTTTATTTTTCATAATATATTTAATGATTTAAAATATTTTCAAAACTTAAAAATAAAATTGCTCACAAAATAATAAATAATAAATATGATAATTTTTTTAATGTATTTCAATTTCATTTAAATTCTGGAAATATATCAGCTAAAGCAGTATATAATAATCCTCATGAAATAAATGATAAAACATAAGTTTCCTTTGATACTAAAAAATCAGCAAAAGGAAATGTTAAAATAGCTCAAAAAAGACCTCAAATAGCAGCAATATATGAATATTTTATATTTTTATGATTCATAATATAATTTGCTATATTTTGTGGTATAGAATGAAGTAATATAGCAATAGTAGTAGCAACTCAAAAAGAAAAATTTACTGCAAAAGCGGTAAATAAAACTATTCAATGAAAACTATTATGCATTAATGTCGCTCCAAACATTAATAATCCATTTTTATGTTTATCATTATAGTTAGAGTGACAATTAGTGTTATGTTCTAAATCTTTACAATGATGCCAATGTAAAAAAAGCTCCAATAAATAAAAAAATATAATTCAAATCAATATGTAAAGTCACATTTCTTTTCATGAAAATCAATCAGAAATTAATTCTGGTATAAATCATAAAAATATAATAGCCAAAAGTAATCAAACAGTTGTTGCTGTTATATATTCAATATGATTAATTAATTTATCTGTAAAAAAACTAGCCAATGAAACTACTCATATAATTCAAATAGCTATAACTGTATTTCAAATAATAGTTCATAAAAATGGTGAAATATCCATATAAAGAAATAAGAATATAAAATGCAAATCATTTGCATTTTATATTCTTATTTCTTTATAAGTCAAATTAATTAGTTTAGATTTTAAATAAATTAATTTGACTTATAAAATATATACATTATTCTATAATTTATATTATTTTATAACTTTTGTATTATGAAAGATTTTAACACAATTGGTTCATGAGTTGATAATTTACCAGAAGGAATACCTGAAGAATTGTTAGCAGATTTAGAAATAAATTGAAAAGTTGATCAAATAGTAGGTGGTTGAATTCCAGCTTCAGAAGATTTTGAACCAAAATTTGACGAACATATGTTTACAAATAATTGTCCTTTAACATCTAACAGATGTCCAAAATCTTCAACTTGGGGATGTAAAAACACAAAAACAATAAATTAAATATAAAAATGAATAGTATAAAAGAATATATTCATAATTTTTATACAAAGAATCTTATTAGAAAGCTAAAAGAAAGTTTTAGTAATTATAATCAAAATATACTAAATAATCTATTATCAATGATTGATAGTAGATTATTTTCTGTTTTAAGTATGGCTTTAAAATATGAATTTAATAGTAATTGATTTACAAATTGAGATTTATTTTTAAATCAAACTTTTTCAAACAAATGAATTAATAAGTTATATAAAGATTATGAGTGTATAGAATTATTAATAAATAATGAACTAACTCAGGGTATTCATTTTATTAATATATTTTTAAGTAGACTTGAAAATGATATTAATGAAATGAATAAATATTTCTTTGATAATGATGAAAATATAAATATTTGAAATATAAAAGAATGTACTACAGAACTATCTGATAGACACGAAGATTCATCAACCGTTATAATTATAAGCTTCAAAAATAATAAAAAGATTATTTATAAACCTAGAAGTCTATGAATTGATGTTTTATATTCAGAAATAATAGAGAAAATTAATTCAAACATAAAGAATATTGAATTAAAAAATGTATTATCTTTAAATAAAGAGAATTATTGATGGCAAGAATTTATTGAAGAAAAAGAATGTAAAAACAAAAGGGATATTGAAACTTATTATACAAATCAGTGAGTAAATCTAGCTCTGATATATCTACTATGATGATGAGACTTTCATAATGAAAATATTATATCTCATTCTAAATATCCTGTATTAATTGATTTAGAAACTATAATTCAACCTTGAAGAATAAAAAAAGAAATAAAAGGAAATAGGTTTGATTTATTTTTAGATGAACAAATAGATCAAATGCATAATAATGTTTATAAAACATGAATGTTACATATAATAACTGCGAATTGAGTTGATAATTCTGCTTTTTGTTTTGATTTACAAGAAGAAAGAGATGAAAAGATCTCTTGTGCACCATTATTTAAATGAAAAAGAATAGATATAATATGAAATAACAAATTCATTATAAAAGGTTTTAGTGAAGATTTCGTTAAAATAAAAAAGATAATAAAAGACTTTGAAGATGAATTTAATAATAATCAATATATTGAGATAAGATATATTCATAGAGCAACTCAAAATTATACAGATATATTAACTGGATCTCTACATCCTGATAATCTAAGAAAGATAGATAAGAGGATTAAATATATAAGAAATAATTTAATTAAAGATAACTTTAATTTAAATAGTGATGAAATTATAAAACATGAGGTAAAGTCTGTTTGGAATTTAAATATCCCAAAATTTACAACAACTGTAAATTCAAAAAATATTAAAATCTGAGATAATATAATTAATAATGTTTTAGAAAAAACAGCTTTAGAAAATATCAAATCTTCAAAATCAACAGAAAAAGATTTAATTAACAATTTATTTCTTATTGAAAATAGTTACAAATTAGCAAAAGCAAATTACAAAATACAATTTAATGAAAAATCATTTGATACAAAGAAGTATATTAACAGAAAAGAAATCCAAAAGACAGTAAAAGATGAAATAACTAAAATTTATAACTCTTTATCAAGTGATCTTTTTCAAGATGATAATTTTGCATTATTAATAAGTTCAAACCAAAAATGAAAAATTTTAGAATATTGAAGTATAAATTGAGAATTGTATGACTGATTAGCTGGTATCTCATTGTTTTTCTGAGCTTATCATAAACTATTTTGAGATCAAGATGCGAAGATAATTACAAAGAAGTTATTTAAAACTTCTATTAATATAGAAAAAGAAAATAATACTAAATGAATATTTTCATGAAAATTATGACTAGCATATTCTTGATGCATTTTATATAAGTTACTAAATGATGATTATTATTTAAATGAATCTAAAAGAATAATAAATGATGAAATAAAATCAAAATCTAATACAAAAGAAATTGATATTATATCTTGAATTACATGAGAAATAATTATTTATATAGAATTAAGTAAAATTAAATGATTTGATTTTTTAAAAAATCAAATCAAAAAGAAGATTGATTTACTTATTTCTTCTATAGAATCTTTTTTAAAAGAAAACAAAGCAAAAGATATAACATTTAAACAATCATGATTTGCACATTGAATTAGTTGAATTGTATATACTTTAGACAAATATTATAGTGAAATTAAAAAAGAAAATAAAATAAAAAAGATTATAAGTAATTTAATAGAAGAAGAAAATAAATTATATATTTGAAAATCAAATAATTGGAAGATGAGTAAGGAAAAAGAATTTAACAATCAAAAATCTTGGTGTTATTGATCTCCATGAATACTAATATCAAGAATGTACCAAAAAGAAAATAAACATATAACAGATTCATTAAAAGATTACAATACTACAATTGATATAAATGAGTCTGATTGTCTTTGTCATTGAAATATATGAAATTTAGATATATTAATTGAATTAAATAAAATATATAACAATAAATATAATAATAAAATTGATAATTTACTTATAAAAATATTATCTGTTAAAAAAGATTCTAAAAAAGAATGGTTTAGTTGATTACCTGGAAATATTGAAAGTAAATGATTAATGACATGAAATGCTTGAATATGATACTGATTACTTAGATATTTAAAACAAAATTCTTTACCTTCAATTTTATTTCTAAATATATAAAAAATTATCTTTAACAAATTCAATTTGCACAATTTTGTCCTTCAACTTTTTTTATTATTCCTTTTTTTATAAGAACTAAATATATTTTATAACCAACACAATACCCTATAACAGATTCTAAAAACATAAATATTATACAAATAGCACATGCGACAAGAAGTGGTGTAAAAGGGACTACTGTTCAAGGTAATTTTGTCATAGTTTGTGCTATATTATATCATTCGATTCATATTCAATAATAAGGTAGAAATCAAGAAACTATTAATACACACCAAAAAGCAAAAGTTGAAAGAATTAATCAAATCTTCCAAGCAAATTTCTTTTGTAATACTCATACCCAGTATTCTTTATATCATAATTTATTTAGAATTATTTTTGATATCTTTAAGAAAAATAAAGATTCAGGTTTTATAAAAATTCTAAAAATAAAATCAATCCATAAAACACCTATAACTATACTAGGAATAGTAAAATATCAAAAAAATACAATAGAAACAAATGAATATAAAGCTAAAATTAAAAAAATTCCTACCTCTACTCTTACCTGATATTCATTAACAAATCAATATTTATCATTGTTTTTACTAATACCTTTTACAAATGTACCATAAGTTCTTTTTATAATTGTTGTGTTATTTAAATATATTATAAACTAAGAGAATTACTATTGAAATATAATTTCTAAAAAATTAAATCTTAATACTATCAATACTTAATTTATACTATTTATTAACTATTCATTTTCTTTGATCTTTATATTATTTTTTACTATTTGTTTTTACTTTTTTCCTTTCTTTAATTTTTTGAAATACAATTTTTATATATTTCCACATTAACAATAAAACTCTTTTCAAGAATGGAATAATATATATTAAAAAATATTTCCAAAAAATTATTAGATATTTTTTTATTTTTTGTAATACAATAACTGTGTTTTTTCTTACTTTTTTAGATTTATAATAAAAATACCCGTATATACATACTATAATTAGTAATAGTATTTTTATAAATGAAAATCAACTTTCATCATCATTTTTTTCTTTTTCTATTTCTATTTTACTATCTAAGTCTCCTTTGTATTCATGAGATGGAGGAATATCACTATACATTTCATAATGCTTATCTTCTTTTAATCAAGTTGCTTCAAGATCAAATTTATATTCATCGATAAATCCTTTATTTCAATCTGTATTGGATAACTTCTTGATTAATTCTTGATTTTTTATGGTATATACTCAATTTGCTTTATAATCTACTGATTTTGGAGAAACTGTTATTGTTGCTTCTACATTGGATGGCAATGGTTGGATATATACTTTTCCTTCAGCTATTTCTATAGTATATTCATAATTCTCTAGTCCATCATCTGAGTCTGAAACTTTTATATTATAGAAATCAACTTCTTTATTATTTATTTTCAAGAATGAATCTTCTATTACTACTGCAGAACTTCTTTCAAGTCTGTCATAATTAGTTGCTGGCCCTATTTTTAATCATTCTTTATATTCTAATTTTTTAGCATCACCTGACAAATCAATAAATTTGTAATTACCAGCATCTTTGTTTATCCATTGCTTAGGTTCTCATTCATCAAACTTTTTATTTCATTTTCTTGTATCTTGGAAAAAACCATGCAATATAAATAATTTATCAATTTTATCTGCATCTTTTGGTTTTGCTTCTTTGAAAGCTTTGTAATATTCATAAAAATCTTTTCTTTCTACTTTCAAAACTTTCCAGATAGTTTCAATTGAATAATATAACTCATCTCCAGGTTCATTTTTATTATCATACATATCCCATAAAAGAGACGCTACTGCAAACTCTTCATCTTCTCAGTTACCATCCCATGGTCTATAATTTTTTTCCATACTTCCAAATCCTGCGTAAATATCTGACTTATCTTGTCATAATTCATCTGCCACCACCAAAGACATAAACTCTGCAAAACCTTCTATATAAGAATCCGCTGTTCATGGATTGAAAAACCCAGCATGATTTTTTGTACCTGCAATATTTATACCTTCTGGCCGTTTACCATATATGTCATACATCAAATGATGTGAAAATTCATGATATTCTCTATTTTTAGGACGGTTGGAAGTGCTATTAGAAGCATTGTCTGCTGCTATAAATATATCTGAATTATTAGGACTATAAGCTGTTTTACTTCTAGTATTTCATATCCAAACAGAAACAGGTAATTTATAGTCAATATTTAGTTTTAATTTTCTCAGATAAAAATCTACAACTTCATGCATATGATAATATGTAACTCATGAAGGATTTATATCTCTAGTAAAAGCCATATTTGTATTCCGTGATGGATCATTTGGATCAGCATTAACACTAAATCTTACTTCAGGATTAACTCATTTTTGTATTTTAAACTTTTTCTCCATTAGAGCCTGTTTATAGGTAGTTCCTTGTGTTTTAAAATTTATATTAAAATAATTTTTTCCATCTCTTTGATATTCAAAATCCAAAACAAGTTCAGCATCTAGATCATCTTCTCATACTTCTATTCACTCCAATGGGATATAAAATCCACCTATTTCATCTGTTACTCCGTCTATTAACTTATCTCCAACACCAATCCTAATTTTCATATAGGGTAGTGGATTGTGATATATATCTGTAATAGATCCAAAAACTGTAAGTTCTTCTGATATTTCTTCTACTTTTTCTACTTTTTCTCTATCATATAATGAATAATTATGTTGCATTTCTTTTTCTGACTTAGATATTGCACCTGGAGATAATTTAAAACTACCTACAGTTTCTAATAACTCATTTTTTAATTTAGAAATGGCTCCTGCTTTTTCTCCATCTTTCATAAGTGTACTTATCGTTCATTTTGCATTTAATATTCCACTACTAAGTGGAATCATATCACTAAACATTTCATATTGAAGACTTATTTGTTCAACTCCATTATGAATTTCTTGATTTTTAAAATATAGAAAAGCTGATTCTCCTCATATTGGAGATGTGATTTTATATTCTTCCCAGTCATCATAAGCTCAGCCTTTAATCTGATCGATTAAATCTATCAAAGGAGCTTCTCCATCCCAAATAGTTACCCCAAATTTTAAATGTCTTCTATAAGACCAAGTACTATCACTATCAGGTGTTATTTCTTTTATAGAAGATGCATATGAATCTCTTGCACTGATATTGATATCATCTAGCTCTTCTGGAAACTTTATTGAATTTTCTGTTTTATTTGTAAGATAACTTTTATTGACAGTACTTATATATTTGAAACAAATCTTACAAGTTTTTTGTCCATTACAAAGTAATTTATTATTTTCAGTATTACAATTAGTATATCCATAAAATTTAGAATTTTCATCATGGATATTCCCTGTATCACTATTTTTTACAACTTCAGCATATATAAATCTTATATCAATACCAGATCTAGAATTTACTCATCCATTAGGTCTAAATCAAAATGCAATTGAACTCTCCCCATTATATTTCATAGCCCCATTAATTACAGGTCATCAAGTTGTTTGGTAAGGAATAGTATTGTAAGGGTCTACTATAGCAAAATTAGCTTTATCTTTTGTAGATTGATCGTTGATAATTACTTTAACATCTACAGGAATATATTCATGAATATATTCCGGAACTTGAATAAATAAAGGGTCTTTGCTAGATTTTGCATCAAAAACTTCAAAAGAAGCAGATACTGAAGTAATTCCGATTAGAAATAATAAAAAAAGAAAATGTCTTCTTTTAATCATAATCAAATTGTTGTTAGTAATAAAATTAATAATTATAATATAACAAAAGTTATTTTTTTCAAAAAGTTTTAATAATTAGAAACCTTGTTTATACATAAGAAAACTAATGTTTTACTTAAACTAGAATAATTTAAATCAATTATTTATTATAATATATTTTATATAATATTATAATATAGAATTAATAATAAATATTAATAATAATAAAAATGGCTACATTTAAAAATTTAAGATATATATTTTATATTTTAATATTTTGTTCATTTTTTATATTTCATTATTTATTAGTTAACCCAATATTCTTTTGAGTTGAGAAAAAGAATATTGATATATCAATTAGTAAAGATAATTTAAGAACTCATGTTATATTTTTAACTAACTTTGATGAATAAAGAACATATAAAAATATGGGCTAAAGGTAAAAAAGTGTGCTAGAAATCTATAAATTTCTTTCATAAAGCCACAAAGAAATAAACGAAATTAACCTATCAATTCTAAGTCATCTATGATTAAAAATATGACCATCTAAAACTCAATTTAATCATTCTAAATCATTATTACTTTTCTTGATATTTTCATCTTTTAAATAATAAAACATATATGGAATTGCATTTTTAATATGAGATTTTGTTGATCTTAATTTTTTATGAGTATACCGAGAATTATTTCAATTTATTGTTTTTTCATTTAAAAAATCAGCATACTTTTCTTCCCAAAGATTAAATTTTTTAATAAATAATTTTTCATTACTAAATTTCTTAAAATTAATTAATCTTTTTAATTCTTTTCAACAATTATTCTGTGGTTTCTTTGAAATTGTATTTCTAATATGTCTTTTAATATGAGTCAAGCATCTTTGAATTTTAGAAGTAGGAAATACTTTTTCAATTGCTTTTTTAATATTCTTCCCTCAATCTACGATAAAATACTCTATTTGATATTTATATTCATCTCTAAGAGTTTTTAAATCATTTTCTATATATTCATATCTTTCAGCATCATAAAATCAAAAACGGATTACTTTTTTATTTATATAATCATAGTAAATAATTAAACAAATATTTTTAGTAATCCATGTTCAATCTATTATAATATATTTAACATTATCAAAAACTAAGTCTATTTGATAAATTAAATTATTATCTAATTCATTTCTTATTAATTTTTTGACATGTAGTATATTTTTCGATCTTTGGTCTGATAATTGTCTTGCTGAATATCATTCTTTTATCCGTTTTTTAAAAATTTCTTTTCATCTAATATTATCATTTTTTCTGTCTTTTCTAACAAAACAAAAATTACATTTTTTACACTTATATTTTTGCTTTCATTTATCATTTTTTCAGTTTAATTTTATATCTTTATTTTTACATTTAGGACAGTTTTTTTTGCATATTATTAAATGATTTATTAATTCACACAATAATAACACACTTTTAATCTATTTTAAGCTATTTTTTTATTAAATTAGCACACTTTTTTTACCTTTAGCCCTTATTTTTTGTTTTATTTTCTATTAAGTCAGTATCTATCTAGCTTTTATAAATGAATATTCTAGGTAAATATTATATTCTGACGGTGTTACAATATTGGTGGATTCACCGGGGCTTGAACCCGGGACCTATCGCTTAAGAGGCGAGTGCTCTACCAACTGAGCTATGAATCCAAAAAGCTTTTAAAGCGTGGGTAGTTTATTTAAAAAAGTATAAAAATCAAATGAAATTAATCAATTATGAACTATTATATTGTATTAAAATTTAAATTTGCTTTTTAAATTTAGATATAGAATCTTTTAATAATTCATTATATCTATCTATTAAAGTTTTTAAATGTACTCAAGAAAAACTTGTATTTTGCTGTTTTCCCTCTTCAAATTTTTTTAGAACATCAATAAATCCATATAAAGCAGAGAAAAAATAATTTTCTTCATCTTTAGTGCTATTATTACTAATATATGTTAAAGAATTATTACCTGAAATACCATCTCAGGTATTTTTTACTTTAGACCAATTTATAATTACTATTCTATTAAAATAATCAAAATAAGATTCTTTTTCCTGTTTTAATATTTGTTTTAAAAAGTAATTTTTTATATGTTGTGTTGATTGTCATGTTCATATTCAAGATAAACGATTTTTAGTAGAAGTTAATTCTGAAGCATTTATTCAATCATGTATTATTCATATTATTAAAGATAATGTTTTTCATAAACTAATTTTTTCTTCTTCTGTTCATTTTTCTAATATTTGTTTTAAATAAATATCTAAATCATTTTTAGGAAGAATGTTTGAATATATAATATTTGATTGTATATAATTTTCTATTATCTTTATATCTCAATTCTTAAGAAAACTCAAAATAATTCATTTAAAATTAT
>CAMZKR010000107.1 GCA_947311335.1 uncultured bacterium | reverse complement strand
TTAAATAATTATTTAAAATATAATTTTTATCATAAAATATACTAAAATATAAAGAAAGTATTGCCTCTCTTCCCTTTTGTAAAAATGTTCTTTTAGATTCTTTAAAATATTTATTTTTTATAAATTGTTCTGTTATAGTACTAGCTCATCAAAGTATTTTCCCTGCAAAGATGTTATTTTTTATTGCTCTAATTTTTGATAAAATATCAACTCAATAGTTATTATAAAAGTTTTTATCTTCTATTTTTAAAAGTGATTTTATAAATTTAGAATCTTTATCTATTTTTATAGATTTATAATATCCTGCTTTTTTGGATTTATTTGTTATAACTTTTTCATTTCTATCATAAATTAATATATTTCAAGGTAACTTTTTAAATTCTTCTTTATAATTAATTATTGGATAAAAAGAATATAGAAAAAATAAAAATATAATAAGAATGAAAAATATTATGACTTTTTCTATATATAATTTATTTTTCATTAAAATTATTTAACTAATATCTTTCTAAAATTACTGTTTGCTCTTATTATAGGATTGTACATCATATAAGCAGTAACTGGTGGATATATAAAATTTCAACTAAATTCTGGACGGAAAAAATAAGTAACTTTTGCTTCTTTTGACCAAAGATAATCTATATTATAAAAAACTACCCCTGGTTTATTTTCTACATGTATATTCCATTTATTTTTTGTTGTTGATTCAGATAGTCCAATAGACTCAGTTTTAAATTTTGAATTTATTACCTTAAAACTTGATGCTAAATAATCTTCTATTACCAAATTCCTTCTATTATTAACATCTTTTAAATCTACCTTTATTATTGTCTTATATAATCATCCTTTTTTTAATGTATTTCATTTATGTTTTCTTAATACATTCTCGCATCAAGCTATTTTATTTTCTTCTGAATAAAATCTATTTTTATATTTTCTAGTCTCTTCATTACATTTATTAAACAAAGATTCATCTACAACCTCATATATTTCTCTATTTATTTTTATTTTATTTGAATAAGGTTTTACTAAAGTTATATCTTTGGGATATTTTTTTATTATTAAATCTATATATATTGGATTTCATTCAATATTGGCAACTTTTAAATCTATTTTACCCTTATATATTATATCTTTTAAATTATATTCTTTTTTAATTATATTTGAAGCTCAACGTCATAACCAAAAGAGTTTATTTCTATTCATTTCCATTCATAAAGAAAATCCAAATTTACTATAATTCTTTTTATTATCATTTTGAATATATTTTAAGAAAGCTATAAAAGCATTATTTTTTGCTTGAGTACTATAATAATAATTACTCCAATCATAAGAATATAATCCATCTATCATTTTATCAATATATTTAGATTCATATTTATAATCAATAAGCATTGAAGTAAATATAGCTTTATCAGATAAAGCATTCCAATACCGATAATTATTTTCTTCTATTTCAAGTTTATTTTTTATTTTATTAATATTTGAATTTATTTGTTCTTTAAATCTATTTTTATTAAATATAATTAATCAATATGTATAAGAAATAAGAGCATGTCTTGAAAAATTTGTTGTATCCTTTCATTTTATTAAATTATCATAAGCGTATTGTCATTTTCAAATTTTTGCTAAAGTTAAAAATGTTTCAGCAATATCAACATCTTCTTTTACTTTTAATATATTATTTTCTAAATATTTTACTCATTTTGATATAATTTCATCATCAATATTTGTTCAAAAGTTTTTCATATCAATAAGTCTTCTTAAAACAAAAGGAGTAATATGTAAATCTGGTTTTGTAGATCATTGCCAATAAGCAAAACCACCTTGCTTTGTTTGCATTTTTTTTATTCTTTCTATTCAAACCTTTAAATTATTATTTACTTTCACTCTATTTTTAAGCATTCATTTAAAAAGTTTATAATATTTTAATAATATAGCATTAGGATATGTTGAAGATATTGTTTGTTCTATACATCAATAAGGATACTTTGCTAATGAACTAACAATTTTCTCAATACCGTTTAATCTATAATTTGAAAAAATAACTTCAACTTTTGTTTTTAGTAAATCAATATCTTTTGGAATTATTATCTCTTCTTCAAATATTTTTCATCAATCAATATGTCAAGATTTAATAATATTTGTTATTAAAATTGGTGATTTATTAACTTTTATTTTTCATTCTATTTTATCACTATGTTCTTTACTATCTCATAATACTGTTATTTTATAATTTACATCATTTATATTTTTTTCATTTCTTACTTCCCAATAAATAAATTTGCTATTATTTCATCATATAATTGCTTTTTTTTCTGAATTCTTTATATTTAAATCTTCTGATTCAAATTTAACTTTAAATCAAATTTCTTTATCAGTATTATTAAATATATTTGCTCAAATCTTTATTTTATCTCAAAGTCTTATTATTTTAGGAACTTTATCCTCTATTACTATATCTTTCCTAACATTTATATAAGATTCATTATATCAAAAATAATTATCTTTAGAATTTGATATAACCATAATCCTAAAGTTTGTTAAATTATCTGGTAATTTAAATTTAACTTTTGCTTTTCAATTAATATCTGTAATTACATTAGGATTATAATAAGCTGTGTTTTTAAATATATTTCTACTACTTACTGCACTATCTCAACCTTTAAAATTACCAAATCAACTTCCTCAAACTATTCAAGGTCTAGAAAAGTAATAATTTTTAAGCATTGCTATATTTGTAATACTAGTTTGAATCTGAAAAGGAAGTTTTTTATAAAATTTTTCTAAAGTATTTAAATCAACATTTCACATAAGACTTATAAGAGAATCGTCTACAATCATAACTGTTAATTCTGCTTTTTTTCATTTTCAATTTTTATCTTTATTAGTTATATTTAATTCCACTTCTTCTCTTGGTTTATATTCTTTTTTATTTGATTTTATATCAATAAATGCTTTCTTATCTGTTTTATCAACTACTATCTCTGTATATCAAACTTTATATTCAGGAATTATATTTTTTCTTGTATCAACTGCTACTACTCAAATATAAGCATTTGGTATAAATTTATCATCTACGATTACTTCTTTAAAGAAAGTATTTCATTTCACAGTAATATATTCCGATTTAACAACTCAAGATTTTTCTACAGTCCATAATATTTTCCCACCAGAAAATGGTAATCTAACCATTATTCTAGCTTTATCTCATAAATGATAACTAATTTTTTCTGACAATACTCTTATTTTATTATCACTTTTTATTGGATTAGAAGTTTTTTTATCTCAATAAGAAATAATAGTAAAATATTTTCTTGAATCTGCTTTAATTAAATCATCTAATTTAATATTTTGTGTTATTGTAATATCTTTTTCTTTTCAAACACAATGTTTATCAACCCATCAACTATTACATCATAATTTTTTATATATATCTATATTATTTCATAAATAATGACTTACTAAAAAACCTACATTATCATAATCAACTATTAATTTCTTTTTTAAT
>CAMZKR010000106.1 GCA_947311335.1 uncultured bacterium | reverse complement strand
TTTTTTAGTTCTTTAAATAAACTTTTACTATAAAAAATTTTCATATAAATACTAAATAACAAATCTGAAGTAATATTAAATTTGTAAAATGAATCTGCTTTTCAAGTATGTTTTTTAACAACACCTTTAGATACCAATAATTCAAGTTTTATATATATATTTGTATCTTTAAAATCTATTCAAAATATTCTTTTTATAGCATGTAAGCTAATTAAATTATGTTTAAGATTTAAAATTATATACTTTATAATCTCATCTTCAACACTAACTTTAAATCAATCATAATTATCTCCATTAATATCTTTTACATATTTATCAAGCGATTTCTTTTTATAGTAAAGTCTTTCATTTATATGACTATTTGCTCAATATCATAATCATAAGATTGATGTATTTGGATTATCAAAGTTATATAAATTTCAATCTTCTTTTTTTGTATTATTTTCGTTGAAATATTTAATCATCTTTTTTATTAACTCTCTTTGTTTAGAATCATGCATTTGTCCACTCTTAGCAAAGCTAGTTTGATTAGTTGGTTTAAAATAATTTAAACAAATATTTGATAGATTAATGCTATTTAAGTATTTAAGCGTTTTTCTAAAATCCTTAAAGGTTTGTCATTTTATTCCTCACATTATATCAGCATTTATATGCTTTATTTTATTTTTTCTTAAATTATCTACTATTTCTTTTATATCAGTATTTTTTACTATTCTATTATTTTCTTTTAAAATATTACTATCTATATCTTGTACTCAAAAGGTTACTTTATTCACAAAATATTTTTTCAATACTTTTACTTTTGATTTACTATATGAATTAGGCATAAACTCTATCATATTGCTTTCTAAGTACTTTAATCAAAATTTATTAAACAATATATCATATAGCCTATCTAATTGAGTAGAGCTTAAAATACTTGGAGTTCCTCATCCAACAAATAAATGCTTAAATTTTATATTCTTAAAAGTACTTTTATAATAATCTATTTCCTTTTCTAATGCATTTAAATATTTATCTATCTTCTCTTTTTTTCAAACAAAAATATCATGTGTGCAATAACTACATTTTGTTTCACAAAAAGGAATATTTATATGAAGTAGGAAATTATGATTTTCTAGTTTAGTTTCATCTATAAGCTCTTGCCATTTTTCCTTAACTAAATTGAAATCTAAGTTTGCCCAATAATTCTGGTGAGGGTAAATTTCATCAGAATAATAATAATTTTCAAAATATGTAAGTTTTTTAAAATCTGTGAGTAAATTCATGGTTTTATCTTTATAATAAATCTTGAGGTTTAAATTTAAACATAAGTAATCTTTTTACAAAATATAAACTTAAAAACCTATGAGTATTATAGTCATTTAAATATTCTCTCTTTAACCATTCTAGTCAAATATTATACATCTCTTCTTCAAAATCTTTATAATTTTTTATTCTATCCATTAATTTTTCTGTTTCTGTTATTTTAGAAAACTTTATTCTTTTTAATTCATCACTTTTAAAAGTCTTATATGTACTAAAACTTTTATAACCATCTAATATACCATAAATAGTTCAATCAATATCTCAAAACATACCATAATCAACATTATATAGTTGTTTAAATCACTCAAAATCATCTGGTAATCAAAAAAATTCCATTATATTTAACTCAGAATAACCTTTCTTCTTCATAAAAGAAATAAATAGCTCAAATCATCTAATTATTTCTTTAAAATCTTTCTTTGAAAATCATCACTCAAAACAAAAAGCAACTGGTAAAAAGTCTAATTTCACTAATCATAATCAGTATAAGAACTTTAAATTTTCAAATAATTCATTTCAATCTTTTTCAAAAAATACCTTTGAAACAGAAAATTCTAACTCCTCTTTTTGTAATAATCAAATATTCTCTACAACTTTCTCGTAAACCTTTTTATTTTTAAATCTATTTTCAAGAGATGTTTTCTCTCCTCAGTCTAAACTAGTATAAAAAACAATCTTCCTTCACGTTTGAATTATTCTTTTTAGGTTTATTAAATCTATTTTGTTTAACAATAATCAATTAGTATATATTACATACTTCATTTTAAGAAACTTAGTTCTCTCAATAAACTCTATAACTTTATCATATTCCAAAAGAGGTTCTCATCCAAAAAAAACAATTACTATATTTTTACAGTATTTGTATAATTCTTCCCTATTATCTAAAAAGAAATTTATATATGAATCTAGGTTTTCACTAGAAATTGAAATATCTTTATTATACAATGGACAATAATCACATGACATATTACATTTATATGTCATATTTATTGTGAAGTTTAAATCTTCAATTATTCAATCTATATATCTAACTCACATGTCTTTTTACAGGTCAAGATAAATAAAATTCTTTAAAATATTTTAAAACCATAGCAGCTAATATATTTTGTATATCCCAGTCAGGTAGAGTCCGTCTTCTTTGTTGATTATATGCTACTTGCCATATTTCCTTATCTTTATATAGATCATATCTACAAATATTCTTTAATAAATGTTCCCTATTAAAAATAACATTTCATAAGGTAATCTTTTCTAAATCTTTTCTACTATAAGTTGTTCCATCATCAAATCATTGCCAAGCAAAACTCATAGCATGAACAGTCCCCTCTATATCTCAAGTAATGTTTATTCAAAATTTCAAGAAATTTTTATAATCTTGTGCATTAGTTGGAAATCCAAAATACTCAATTATATCATGGTTTGAGTATCATTCTTTGTTTTTTAAGTAATCGAAAAATGTTTTTATTCATTTAACAACTTCTTTTGTAGACTCAACTTCTCTATAGGCATAAATTGCAGTAACAGGGTTTATAATAATCCCATCTGGTTTAAATTTATGCATAAATTTATAATCAGAGAAAAGCTTATCTGCTTTTGGCTTCATTATAGAGGGAGAAAATAAAAATTTAATTTTATTTCTTTTAAGTAACTTTATTCAAGCAACAATACTCTTAAATTGTTCTTTATTTTTTAGTCTATATCTAAGCATCAACTCCTCTGCTCCATCAATACTCACTATGAAACTATATCTTTTTTTATCAAATTTTGAAAGATCTTCTAATAAACTTTTATTAACTAAAACTCAATTTGTATGAATAACAAAATTTATCTTATCATATTTATATAATCTATCAATTATGCGCAAACATTTATCTTTTGACAAAAGAGGTTCCCCTCAAAAAAAAGTAATTGATATTTTTCTATAGTAATCAAGTATATGATCATAATTATCAATCAAAAAATCAATATACCTATCAACCACATCAATAGAAATAGACCTTTCCTCTTTATAATTTTTGTTTTTATACAATAAAACACAATACTCACAATTTAGATTACAATTTGAGTCAACAATAATTTGTAATCTAAACTCATCATATTTTTTATCTTCTTTTATTTTATTATAATCCATAATTCATTTTTAGTACGTATTTCACTCAAAAACATCATTTGTAACAGAATATCCTGTGAAATAGTCATCATCTCTAACATGAGTAAATCAACAACTATAACAAGATTGGTCCATTTTCAATTTATCCTTCTTAATCCCTTTATTTTCAAATATATTGTAAACAACCTCTGAACTTCCCCAGCATTTTAAAACATCTCAACTAGGATCAATAAGTACATCTTTATTTAATGATGTACAATAATCCTCAATTTTATATCCTTTAAAATATCTAATAATTCTTTTTATAGAATCTTTTGATTGAAGTAAATAAAAACTGTTTTTCTTCCAAAAATTTAACAATCTTTTTTCTAAGATAAAAGATTCATCTTCTGAAAGTGTTAATCAATTTTTTTCTCTATTATTTCAATATCAAATTAATTGAACTGGATCAAAATTAATCTTTGTATTATATTCTTTCGCCAAATCTAATACTGTTTCAAATGTATCGAAATTATCTTTTTGAAGTGTAGTATCTATTATTATTTGAAGTTTAGTATTCAGTGTTTTTCTAAGCTCTGAAATATGCGCTAAATTTGAAACTGCTTTTTTGTATATAAAACTCTTTCATCTAATTTTATTATGAACTGATTCAATTCATGAATCTATTGAAAATAAAATTTCATCTATGTATTCAATAGAATCTTTTATCTTTTCTTTATCTATAACTGTTCCATTAGTTATTATCTCAGTATTTAAGTCTTTTTGCTTAGCGTATTTTATAAGATCATATATATGTTCGTACAAAAAAGGTTCTCATCACCAAAAAGTAATTCCTTTTATTCATTCACTAACAAGTAAATCTATCAAACGAAAAAAGTGATCTCTTTCAAAAACTTCTTTCTCGTTTTTCCAGAAATCACACATTTTACATTGTGCATTACATGCTTTTGTTAACTGTAAATAAGCTCTATATCTTTCCATTTATAAATTATTACATTCTTCTATTAATTGTTTTTCTAGTTCTGAAATAAATTTATCTTTTCAATTATTGATATAATAGGTATATAAATCTACTCTAGAATAGGAAATACTTTCATTTAAAGTAAAATTAATATTATTTTTATTCTTTTCAAAATTTATAACAAATAGTGCAAGTTGTTTTTCTTTTTTTGTTAAATCTTTTACTTTTCATGATTTTAAAGCCTTATAAGAAGCAATCATTTTTTCTTTTGTTTCTCAATCCATAAAATTAAAACTATCTAACCTTGAATAGTGTCAAGTTACATATATATCGCATAAATTATATGTATATAAATCTTTATTTTTATCAATAATTCAACAATCTTTACTAAAAAAAGCTTTATTTTTATTATATTCCTCTTCATTTTCTTTATTCAAATCCTTAGTAAAGAAATGTATTTTATAAGTATAATAATTTCTTAAAATAAGTCATAATCCTTTTTTTTCTTTTTTAGAAATACATTCTTTAGGTAAATTATTTAAATTTATATAATTTGTTTTGGATATATTTTTTATAGATATATTTTTTATAGATATATTTTTTATATAATAAATAATTAAAACAAAAAATATAACTAAAATAAATAAAACTAAATATTTTTTTATTTCACTATTTTTATTATATTCCTCTTCATTTTCTTTATT
>CAMZKR010000105.1 GCA_947311335.1 uncultured bacterium | reverse complement strand
TATAATAATAATTTTTTCAATAAATTTTGCTTCATGAATAATTAATTGAAATTCAAAAATACTTAGATTAACAAAAATTGATAATTCTTATGTTTGAGTTGATTTAAAAAATGAAAAAATATTAACCCCATGATATCATTTATATTCTCCAATAAAAACTAGTTTTTTTCTATCTCCTACTAATAATTTTAATTTTGAAATAGCTGAAATTACAGCAAATACAAGTGAAGAATTATGAGTAACTTTAGATTATAGAGTTAGTTTTATATTAAACTCTAGTAAAAGATTAAAATTTTATAAAGAAAATTGAGCAAAAAATATTCGCCAAGTATCTTCAGATATTGTTATGCCAAATTTACTTGAAGTAATTAAATGAATAATAAAAGATTATTCATTTAAAGATATATGAGCAAAACATAATGAAATAAAGAAAATAACAATAAAAGAAGCAAATATAGTTTTAAAAGAAATTTGAATTGAATTAACAGATTTAAATATATTAAATATTAGACTTCCTAAAAGTTATATAATATCGAAAGAAGATTTATTAAAAGCTGAAAATGAACTTAAACTAACTGAAGCAAAATCTCAATCTCAAAAAATAAAATCAAAAAGAAAAATTGAAGAAGCAGAAGATGCAAAAAAAGTAAAAATAATTGAAGCTGAAGGAATAGCAGAATATAATAAAATAATAAGTTCTGAAAATATAACTGATAAAATGCTTGAAATGAAAAAATTAGAAAATGAAACTACAAAAATAAAAAAATGGGATTGAAGATTACCTTCTACTGTATGAAATAATTATGAACTTTAAAAATAAAAAAAAATAGAAAAGTAATAAACTACCACGTTAAAAATAGAGTGTAAATAAAAAAGACACTCTATTTTTTTATTTACAAGTAACTGATAAATTTTTAAGTTCTAAAGCTTTTTTTGTTATACAAGCAAGTTTACTTTTAAAATTTTCAAAAGATTTTTGATTATTTCTCTCTTTATCAAGTAGTTTAATAACTTCATTATCATAAATACTTTTTATTCATTTATTAAATGTTTTTAACTCAGTATTTGAATTAAAAAAATCTTTATAAATTATATTATATTTATCTAAAATCTTTTCTTCCATAATATATGGTTCAAGCTCAATTAATGCAGGAAGATAATATGGAAAATTATTTAAATAAACACTAGCTCATTCTTTTGTTGTCATATATTTTAATAAATCAATTCACAAACTAGTATTAATAGAATCTCTATTTATAGAAAAATAATTATAATTAACAAAAGTATAATCGCTTCATCAAATAAGATATCTTGGAAAAGGTGATGCTAATAAAAAATTTTTTCCATAACCATATTTATCTATATCAAAAAGCATTCTTGGATATCATATAATTGCAGCTATTTTATCATGCGAAAATAATTCAATATTATTTTTATTAGAAGAAATAGGTAATAAAGAATTATATCCATTTTCATATTTTATATCTCAATATTTTTGATATAAAAGAAATGCTTGACTTATATTTTTTCAAGCTAATTTATAAATTGATTTAACTCAATCAAGTAAAAAAAATTGTGTTAAGATATCATAAGAATAAGCTACTGTACTTCAATTTCATATTCATAAAGGTATTATATTTGTATTTTTATCGGATAATTTATATATAATTTCATTTACTCATTCCCATGTTTTTAAATTACTAGAATTAAAATATCTCCTATTATAAAATATTCAAAGAGTTTCATATCATACTGGAACTCCAATAATATATTCTTTATTATTTTTAGCTTTATATATTAATTCATCAGAAAATACTCATTTATATTTTTTTCTAAAATCATTTGAACTTATAACACTTGGTTCAATATATAATGATTGATCTTGTAAGACAGATTTTTCATTTCAATTAAGAACAAAAACATCTGGTCATACTCCTTTATTAAAAGCAGAAGTTAAAGAATAAAAGTATTCTTCATAATTAGCAAAGTTTTCTACAACAAAATTGATAGTTTCATATTTATTATTTGATTTCTTAAATTCACTTATAAAATTTTGAAATTTTGTTTTATCATCTCAAAGAGTCCATACAACAAATGTTTTAGTATTTCTCTTAACAATTTTTCTTGGATTTTTATCGCTTTTTAAATCTAATACAATTGAAAATATGATTCATATTATTACGATTCATATTATTAAAAACATAATTTTACCTTTATTCATATTTTTATTTTTTAGTAATTATAAATTCGATAATAAATGCATATGTATATGCATAACTTCTTGTCATCATTTTTTTCAAACATTAAATCATAGTTTATATCATTCTGAAATTCAAAGCATTTTTGTAACTTTTTTTGCAACAAAAAACATATCAGCTATAAGTTCTTTATCATTATTATCTAAATCATTGATTGTTTCTATTTTCTTTTTAGGAATTATAAGTAAGTGTGTTTTTGCTTGCGGATTAATATCTTTTATAACAATAATATTCTCTTGTTCATATATTATATCCGATGGAATCTCTCTATTTATTATTTTTGTAAATATAGACATATTATTTTCTTAGTAATAAACTTCATTAACCTCTTTATAATCTACTATTTTAACCTCTTTTCATCATAATCATAAAAGAAAAATCAAAACATATCATAAAATTGATAAAAATATTAAAAAAAATGATAAATAAAGAGTAACTGATTTAATACTTTCACTAAAATTTCTAAATCTATATAAATGAAATCTAGCTATCATAAAAAATACCCACATAATAACTAAGAAAATAGTATAAATTCAAAGATATGTTAAAAGCATATATAATAGTAATTATTTAATAATAAAGATTATTTTTTTATTAAAAATATTATATTTGATATTTTTTTTTTGCAAATTTTTAAAAGTTTTGTTATAATATAAAAGATACTAAAACTTAGTAAAAAGAAAGATAATTTTTAATTTCTAATTGTTTCTAAATGGCAGATATAAAAAATAATTGAAAAACGTTTCATATTTCAGATGAATTACATGCAAAATATCCAGATTTAATAAAACTTATATTAAATACTGAAAGTATGGATGATGATGAAAGACAATATTGGTTTGATATAATGCCTTCAATGACAGATGAACAAATTGATAGACTATTTAATATACTTGATACTGAAAAAAAGAAACTTGAAGCACTAGAACAAAAATACCAAAAAGAAATAAAATCATTAAATGAAAAACATTTAATTGAATGGCAAGAAATTCAAATGAAAGAAAGTAAAAAGAAAATAAAAGAGGCAGAAGCAAAAGATAAAAAAGAAAATCCAGATGAAGTTCTTCAAATGTTAAATGATTTATAGAATTATTTTTCTTGTTTATTCTGAAGTAGTAATATATGGTTTATAGTTTCATTCTTTATTTTTTCATATATTTTCTCAAGTATCTATCTTATTTCTCTCCACACAAGTCCAGGCTCCATATCAATTTCATCAATGAAAATTCTTAGCTTCCACAAAAGTTTTTTTTGTTAAAATTCTTGGAACTATACTTTTTATAGAAGAAATTGCTTTTCAAAACTTATTTGCTCATGATTTTAATTTCTTTTCTGTATTACAAGAAAATCCTAAATATTTAATAATTGATTCTTTCATAATTTTACTATTTAAAATATAAAAAGATGACTATTGTTAATAATAATCATCTTTTTATAAAAGTCAATATTAATTAATAATACTCTCTTCTAATAATTCATATAATTTAAGTCAAGCTTTTGCTTTTAAATAGATTACTATATCTATAATCTTATGATATTTCTTATTTATTACATCTATTTTCTCT
>CAMZKR010000104.1 GCA_947311335.1 uncultured bacterium | reverse complement strand
TAAATCTATGAAAAATATAAAAATGTTTTTCTTTATAAGTGTCTTTCTTTTGAGTAGTTGTTGAAATATAGTAAAACAAGACAATTTAAACTCTAATCTAAATAACTCTAGTCAAAAAGAAGTTAATAATAATAGTAATTTAATAAATAATAAAAAAGAAATGAAGAAAGAAAAAGTAAATAAATGAGATGCTATAACTGTTAGTTATACAGGGACATTAGAAGATTGAACTATTTTTGATGCTACAAGTAAACACTGAGGAAAGGCTTTAGAATTTAAAGCTTGAGCATGACAAATGATAAAAGGTTTTGATGCTTGAGTTATATGAATGAAACTTGGAGAAACAAAAAAAATAAAAATTGAACCAAAAGAAGGATATTGAGAATATAACCCTGAAAAAAAACAAATTGTTAAAAAAACTGATTTAAAAAGTTTTGTAAATGCTGGTTATAAACTTAAAAAATGAGAAAAAATACCAACTCAAATGTGAGAATTAACCATATTAGAAACTAACAAAGAAACTGTTACTTTGGATTTAAATCATCCTCTTGCTTGAAAAAAACTTATATTTGAAGTGAAAATAGAAAGTATAAAATAAAGTAAAAAAACACCCCAAGCTTTTAAAGCTTGGGGTGTTTTTTATTAAAATTCTAATTCCTTTAATATTATATCTTTATATTTACTTATTTGTTTTTTTTCTATTTTATGATAACTTGTCCATTTATAATTATCTATATTGTCTACTATTTTATGTTTTAATGGATTAAAATTCACATAAGCAATACATTGCTCAAGATATTCATCATTATCTATAATCTTTGTTTTAAATCTTCACTCAAAAACAGGTCATCTTTTTCTCAAGTCCGGACTTGAACTTAATCTAAAATACATAGCATAAGATTGTTGTATTTTTCTCATAAAATCAGAAATTTCAAGTCCGGACTTAATTGAAGTGATAATAAAATGAAAGTGATTTGGTATAAAACTATATGAAAGAATTTTTATCCCTTCATAAATTTTATTATATTTAATTATTGTTTTATAGAATCTTTTAAAATCATTATCATTTCTAAAAATTATTTGTTTTTCAAATCATCTATTATAGATATGGTAATAATAATCTTTTTCTAAAATAATTTTTCTTATAGGCATAAGATTAATTTAAATTTTAAATCAAGTCCGGACTTGATTTAAGTTAAGTTTAATTAATTTCACTATTTATTCAAATTTAAATCAAGTCCGGACTTGTGATTAGTCAATAAGTTTACATAAAAAAAGAACCCTTTCATAAGAAAGAGTTCTTTAAAACTAAGTAAATAATTTTTATTATATATCTAAAGTAATAGATTAGTAAGTTCTAGAACCAAAATCTATTTCATTAGATAAGTTTGTAACTATACCATTAGTTGTATCAACATCATATTTTATACCATTCTCTAATAAAGTTAGAGTAAGAGTATCTGCATCTGTTGTTGTACCTGTAATTACAATCTTAAATGTTTCAGTAGACCCGTCAGCTATTTGATTTAATCCAGCAAGATCAAATACTCCATCTGTTAAATCAAATGTAAGAGTATCTCAAGAAACTGATCAAGTAACTGAAACTCAACTATTATCTTTATTAACTAATTTATAAACCATTGATGCATCAGCATCTGTAGTTCATAAAATAGAAAATGAAATAGTATCTATATCAGCAGATGGAGCAGTGTTACTTGCAGCAACAGTGTTATCTCCAGCATCAGCTGTTATTTGAATTTGTGGTATTGTTGAAGTATTTAAACTAACAGCAACTGAAGGAGTTATAGTAGCAGGTACTATATCAAATGTTTCAGCAACACTAGTAGTTAAAGCACCAACTGTTATATTCTTCCCTGAATCTACTCAATTTACATCAGTAAATGCAACTTGTGTAACTAATGCTCATGATAAAGCAGAACCTACTTTTTCATAACCTATAGTAGCAGTATTAACTCTTAATTCTACTTCTACATTTTCTTCAGGAACTATAAAGGTAGTTAAGTCTTCAAACCTAATCGTTCCAGCTGTTATATCTGAATTAGCATTAGTAGATACTAAATTACCATTTAAATATAAACTAGCATTTTCAAGAGTTTGTCTTAAATCTTTATTAACTGAAAATACTACTGTTTCAACATCAGCTTTTTCATTAGTAGCATATACATCAGCTGAAAACACTATTTCATCAGTACCAGCTAATATTACTTTTGGATCTTTATTTGCATCATTATTATTATCATCTGCTAATGTTACTGTACCTGTATTAGTTACAGTAATTGTTTTATTATTTAAAGCAGTTCAAGTAATAAGTGCATCATCTCCATCATCATCATCCGCAGATATTGATGTTATGTCAGCAGTTAATGTTTTACCAACTGAATCTGAACCATCAACAATAGAAATAACAACAAGGAATGTTCATGTTTCATTTGCTTCTACTTTTGTTTTAAATGAATCAAATGTAACTACACCTGCAGAATCTATTTTGTTACCTCATTTTGATTTTAATAAATTATCTGGCGAAATAGAGTTTTTATATAAAGCAACTGAAGAAATAACTTTATTTGCTTCATTAGCAAGTACTCATCAACCCATATAACCAGCAAGTGTAACCTTCACTTCATCAATTTCTATAAATGAAGCTTCTTCAGCTTTTACTTCAAATTGATTAGCAACAATATCTGTAGATCATCTTACTACATTAACATCAGCTAAATTAACAGCTGACAATTTAGCTCAAGCAGAAATAAATTCTACATCTTTAAAAGAAAGACTTGAAGGAGTTACATCAGTAACTGTTGTTTCTTCATCTAATTCTACTGCCTTAAATCAAGCAGCTCCTATTCAAGTAACTGTAAGTGTTACTTTAGTTCCAGCAGATACATGTTTTTTAGTATCAGCTTGGATAACCATTTCTGTTACTCCTTCTGGAAGATTAACAGTTAAATCATCATCAGAATAAGGTGAAGCTCAAGAACTTAAAGTTAACTCATGTGCTGTACCATTAATTTGAACTTCAAAGTTTTCAAAAACAGTTGCAAGAGTAGCATTTGCTTCTGTACCATTTTGAATACCATCATCAGCAGTTCATCAACCAGCTCAATCATCAATAAATGAACCAGCAGATAATGTAGCATTAACTGCAAAAGACTGTAATTCAAGAGCGGCTCAAGATACATTAGTAACTTTTATAGAACCAAGTTCTACATCATCTTTGTCAGCTCTAATCTTATCAGAAGGAGCATCGTTATCAACAAGAGTTAATTCACCTGCATCAGCTGTAAGTATTCATAAGTCATCTGGAGTAGCGTCTGAACTAGAACTTGAAGCAGAATCAACTGCAGTAATATCAACAGAAGCTCCATAACCATATTGAGATCATTCAGCAGTAACATCTAATTTTTTATCAATTTTAAATGCTATAGTTTCATTTACTCATCCAATTATATCTGCTAATACTTTAAACTTTTCATTTTTTCATTCTTTTATAACAATTCAATCATTAATATGAAAAGTAACGTATTTTCCATTAGCAGTAGCTGTTTCAGCTATAATATTACCTTTGTATTCTAATTTATAGTTTGCTAATTCATTTTCTTCATTAATCCCCCCCATTCATTTGAAAGTTATAGATTTAAGAGTAACATCTTCATTACTTGAACCTTCAACTTTAAATTTAAATATTTCAACAGCTTCATCTCATACTTTTACATCTGAAACATTACCATCTTTTTTGATAGTAATTTTAGCAGCGTCAACTCAACCAACTTTCATAGTGTTAGCAACTAAATTATCAACACCTTCAACATCTGAAGAAGCTACAACTTCAAGTAGTTCAATAGCAAATTCATCTCAACTTGCATTAGGTGTAGTACTACTATCCGCAGTAATAACGTCAGCAACTATAGTAATAGTTCTAGTTTCTCAAGCTTTTACAACTACTCATCAATTACTTAAAGTAAGAGTAGCTTCTGTATTATTATTTTGAGAATCTGATTTTGCTTTTGATGCTCTACCTTCATCAGTAAAAGCTGCCACTTTATCAAGAGTATCTTTATTAGATAAGCCTCTTCTTTTTACTACAAGAGTAGATATAGTTACATCTGATGTTCCAGCAGTAAAATCAAATTTAGCAACAGCTAAACCTGTTATATCACCAGGAACACTAGAAGCAGCTGGAGTTTCTGGAGAAAGAGATACAGTTAATACATCATCTGTAGTTACTGTAGTATCACCAGTATTACCAGTATCACCAGTATCACCAGTATCACCAGTATCACCATCTAAATCTCCTAATAAATCTCATAAAAGATCATCGTCATCTGCCATATCTCAAGCATCTATAGCTTCAACAGCAGAAGTAAATATCCATCCTCTTACCGCACTAGTATCATAATCTGAAAAAGTAGACATTACAATTCCTTCAGCAACAGCAGTATTTACATACCCTGCTTTCCAATCAGAATTTTCTTCTCTTTCTATTCATCTAGCTTTAAATATCATTTTTAAAGCTTCTATTTTAGAAACGTTTTCATCTGGTCTAAAGTTAGCATTAGCAGCTATCATACCATTAGCTAAAGCAGCTTCAGCATATTTACATCCCCAGTCAGATGCTGGTAAATCAGCAAATTTACCTTCACAAGTATCATCAACAGTAACTGTTGATAATTTCATCATAACTTTTAGCATTTCTCTTCTTGTTATAGTGTCACCTAATCTGTAATCAGTAGCATTAGATGAATTATCAACTATAACTCCAAGAGTAGCTAACTTATTTGCTGCTTCTAAAGAAGTATAAGCAGCATTTACTCCAACTATTGGGCTAACAATAGAAAAAACTATTGCTAACGCAGCTACAGTAGAAGTAACTTTTTTAACTAAACTCATATAATATAGAGTTAAAAAAATAAAATAATGGACGGTTAAAGCCTTAACCCATAGTTGTTATTGCGCACAACTTTGGGATTCAAATCAATAAAATAAATTCTAAGGTAATCTTTAAATTACAACTTTTTATTTATTAACTTAAACCCCAAAGCTTTGTGTTTTTAACTATAGTTTTAAAACTTTATAAAGTTTTTCGGATCATTTTAAAGACCAAAAAAATTAACAATGCTATATTAATAGATACTATCATTTAAGTCAAATAACAAGTGTGCTTTTTCACATATTCTTCACATAACTACTATTTATCTTAAAGTTGGCTTATTTGTCAAATGAATATATGATTTAAGTTTTTATCTTCACAATAAAATCACATACAAATCGACTAAAATATGTATAATTTATTTAAGAAAACTATTCTTTTCTTAAGAGACCGGTATCTAATTCACATTTTAATTATTAGATACGGATCTCTTATCAATATTTTTTCTTAACTTTAACTATTTGATATAGAATCTGACATATTCATTATTGGTTGCATTATTGCTATTGCTATAAATCAAACAACCACAGCAAGAAAAACTATAATAAAAGGTTCTAGTAATTTATTTATTGCTCAAACTGTATTATCTACTTGTTCATCATAAAAATCTGCCACTTTAATAATTGTTTTATCAAGTTTTGCTGCTTGTTCTCATACTTGTATCATTTGAATCATCATATCAGGAAATAATTTATCTCATTCTAAAGATTCCCATATTTTCATTCATCCTTTTACATCTTCCATAAGCAATAATATTCTTTGTCTATATACTTCATTTCAAACAGCGTCTGCTACTATTTTTAATGATTCAACTATTGATACTCAAGATGAAACCAGTCAAGAAAAAACTCTTGAAAATTTTGAAAGTATTACTTTTTCCATCACTCATCATAAAACAGGTATTCTTAATAAAGTTTTATCATATAAATATTTTCATGTAGGTGTTTTTTTCCACATAGATATAGTTCAAAACACCAAAATTATAAATAATATTATAAGATACCAATATCATTTAGCAAAATCTGAAATTGCTATTAATATTCTTGTTGATGGTGGTAGGGATTCTTTATTTTCAAATATGGCTATAAGTTTTGGTACTACAACTGTCATCATTATAAAAATCACACCAAATACAACAGTCATAATCATAGCTGGATAAATCATTGCTGATTTAAGTTTTCATGTTATTGAACTGACTTTTTCTATTTGTTCTGCTAAGCTTGTTAGTACATCATTAAGTTTTCATGTTTTTTCTCAAGATTTTATAACTCATACTTCTGCTGCATTAAATGATTTTGGCCACATATCTAAACAATCAGATAATGTTTTTCATTCTTTTAATTCTTTAATAAATCCTCAAAGCATTATTTTAAATACTTTATTTTTTTCTTGTTTTTCTAATACTCAAATTCATTTAACAAGACTCATTCAAGCATTTAACATTGTTGATAAAAGACGATAAAAAATAACCTTATCTTTTATTCAAATAGATTGCATTTTAATGAAATAGTCATTTAATTTATCAATAAATGTTTTATTATCATCAATAACGGAATCGTTATTTATATCAAAATTAACTTCATCATTTTTATCTTCTTCTAGTATAACTATATCTGACATAGTTTATTATTAAAAAATAAATTAACCATTTTGGGTTTTTGAAACACGATAAACTTCTTCTAATGTAGTTAATCATAAAAGAGCTTTCATTACTCCATCTTGTTCTAAAGATACCATTCAATCTTTTATAGCTTCATTATTTATATCAAAAGCTGAGCTTCCGTTTAATATCATTGTTTTAACTCAAGGAGTAATTTCTAATATTTCGTATAATCCTAGTCTTCATTTATATCAAGAATTGTCACATTTATCACATCATATAGCTTTATAAAAAAATGGATTTTTTAAAATATCTCAAACTCTTTCTTCCAATTCTGATTTTTCTATTGTAGATATTGCTGATTTTATATTTTTTAAAGTTTCTTTTCAAATTTCACTATTTCACATTTTCTTTTTACATGTACATAATCTTCTTACTAATCTTTGAGCTATAATAAGGTTTACGGAAGCTGGTATCAAAAAAGGTAATACATCCATGTTTATTATTCTTGTAATAGTTTCTGCTGCACTATTTGTATGTATTGTAGACAATACTAAATGTCCTGTCAATGCTGCTTCTATAGCAATATCAACGGTTTCCTTATCTCTCATTTCTCATACCATTATTATATCTGGATCTTGCCTAAGAGCTGTTCTTAATCCATATGCAAATGTGTATCATATATCTGGTTTAACTTGACTTTGATTTACTCAATCTATTTGATTTTCAACAGGATCTTCAAGAGTCATTATATTAACTCCTATTTGATTTAATAAAGTTAAAACTGAATATAAAGTTGTTGATTTACCTGATCATGTTGGTCAGCTAGTTAATATTACACCATTAGGTAATCAAATAGCTTTTTTTACTAATCTAAGATTATTTCATTCTATTCAAAGTTGTGATAAAAGTGGTATCTTTTTACTTTTATCTACGATTCTCATAACTATCTTTTCTCAATGAACTGTTGGTAGAGTAGATACTCTTAAATCTAATGGCTTTCATTCTATAGTTTCACTTATTCTTCAATCTTGTGGTTTACGTATTTCATCAATTTTTAATTCAGATAATATTTTAAATCTAGCGGTAATTCATTGATGAAGAAAAGATTGATATTCAAGTATTTGTTTTAATTCTCAATCATTTCTGTATCTTAATCTAACATAAGAACTAAGTGGTTCAATATGTATATCAGATGCTCACAATAAAACTGCTCATAGTATTATATATTCACATATTTGTTGAATGTTATCTCACTTATATACTAGATTTTTTAAATCTTCTATAATAACCTTATATTCCATTTTTAGTATTAATTATTTTTATTTTATCAACTTGATTATTTATAATCAATTCAATATAGTTTAGTTTATTTTTATAATT
>CAMZKR010000103.1 GCA_947311335.1 uncultured bacterium | reverse complement strand
TTTTTTCTATTTTTTCTTTCTTCTTGTAATTTATTTGGTAATACTGATATTAATTTATCAAAAGTAGTTGAAAATAGAAGTAAAAATATCATAACTGAAGAAAAGAATAAAGAAATAAGTGGTGAGAACAAGGATACTAAGATTGATATGATTGATAATATTGAAAACAAAATTGATGATAATATAATAAAAGATAAATCAAAAGAAATGGAAAATAAAGATGATAATATGGTAAAAGAAGAACCAAAAGTTATGATTGATTATAAAATTAGAGCATGAGAATATAAAAATTATTCAAAAGATATTTTATCTAGCACAAAGTGAGATATTATTTTATTTTTCCATGCTGATTGGTGTCCAACCTGTGTGGCTTTTGAAAAACAAATATTAGGAGAAAAAATACCTCCTTCTATAACTATCTTAAAAGTTGATTATGATGATTCTGATGAATTAAAACAAAAATATAAGGTATTAACTCAAACTACATTTGTTCAAGTTGATTCTGAATGAAATATGATAAAAAAGTGGGTTTGATGAAGGTGAATAGATTCAATTGTGAAAAAAATACAAAATTAATATATAAATAAAAAATTATGTGAATATTATTATTATCCTTCTTTGCTTGAGTATTAACGGTTTTAGCTCCTTGTATATTACCACTATTACCTGTGATTTTATGAGCAAGTATTGATGACAATAGAAATAAATTAAGACCATATATAATTATAATATCTTTATCATTTTCAATAATAGTCTTTTCACTATTATTAAAGACTACAACAATATTTATATGATTTAATAAATCAATTTTAACAACATTTTCAGGTTTAATTATAATCTTTTTTTGAATAATAACTTTATTCCCAAATTTATGGAAAAATTTTTCTAATAAAATTTGATTTTCTAATAAGTCAAATCAAAATTTGGGAAAAATTAGTCAGAAGAAATGAATAATATGAGATATTTTAATTTGATTTGCTCTTTGACCAGTATTTTCAAGTTGTAGCCCAACTTATGCTATAATATTAGCAGTTATTCTTCCTATATCGGTTGTATTTTGATTAGTAAATTTATTTGCTTATGTATTTTGATTAGCCTCAATTCTTTTATTAATATCTATATTATGACAAAGATTTAGTAAAAAATTAATATGAATATCTAAACCAAAATCAGTTTTTAAAAAAATATTATGAATAATGTTTTTAATAATTTGATTAACAATATTAACTTCTTTTGATAAAAAAATAGAAACATATTTAATTTGAAAATGATTTACTGGATATTCTAATTTAGAACAAGATTTTTTGGATAATTTTAATAAAGATATAGAAAATTTAAATTTTAATTATAAAATAATGAATGATAAAGAAATAAAAGATAATGGTTATAGTATAGCTTATTTTGCTTGATGATGTTTTTGGTGTTTAGAAAATGTAATGGAGGCACAAGAATGAGTTATTGAGGCAATATCTTGATATTCTTGATGAGAGGAAAATAATCCAGATTATAAACTTGTTTCTTCTTGAAAAACTTGATATAGAGAAACCGTAAAAGTAATCTATGATTCAAATAAAATTTCTTATTCCGATTTAGTTTATCTTTTTTGGAAACAAATTGATCCAGCTGATGATAAATGACAATTTGCAGATAGGTGATTTCAATATACAACAGCAATATTTTATAATAATCAAAACGAGAAAAATATTGCAGAAAATTCAAAAGAAACACTTTTAAAATCTTGATATTTTAAAAAGAATATAGTTACAAAGATAGAAAAATATAATAATTTTTTTAAAGCAGAAGAATATCATCAAGATTATGCAAAAAAACAATCTAAAAATTATAAAAAATATAGAAAGGGTTCTGGTAGAAAAGATTATTTAAATAAAATTTGGAAAATAAAAAGTAAAGACTTAAAAGTTAAATTAACTGCACTTCAGTATAAAGTAACTCAAAATAATTGAACAGAAAAACCATTTGATAATAAATATTGGGATAATAAAGAGATTTGAATTTATGTTGATATAATAGATGGAACCCCATTATTTTCTTCTCTTGATAAATATGTTTCTTGAACTGGCTGGCCAAGTTTTACTAAACCTATAGATGAATTATTAATCAAAAAAAAAGAAGACAAGAAATTTTTTATAACAAGAGTTGAAGTTAAATGATTTAATTCAGATTCACATTTATGACATGTATTTAATGATTGACCAAGAGATAAATGATGACTTAGGTATTGTTTAAACTCTGCTTCTTTAAAGTTTATTTCTTTTTCGGATTTAGAAAAAGAGTGATACTGAGAATATAAAAAAATATTTGAATAAGCTTTTATATTAATTAAATCTAATTTAGAATAATAAGTTAAAAAATATCTTGTTAAATTACCAGAAGAAGAAATTAATAAATGTTGAGTTAAGTATGCTATAATACAATTAGCTTTTAGACAATTAAATTTATTTTTATTGAAATTTTCATAATTCTAGATAAAATAAAAGTTCTAAAATTAATATTTTAAAATGAAAAGATTTATATCTTTTATACTATTTATTGTAATATTTACAGTTTTAAGTATCCATAATCAAGTTATGGCATTTTGAAATGTAGTAAAAAAATCTGTTTGAGAAGATAATAAAGTAAAATCAATGATGATGAATTGTCATCAAAAAGAACATAATAATAAAAATAATATTTGTTGTTATAATAAAGATTATGGTTTTTCTACTTCTTCACATATTCAATCACAAAATAATAAGAAAAGATTTAATAAAATTAAATATAATTTTATTAATATTTTTTTCGAAAAGAATAATATTTATGAATGGAATTTAATTTGAGATATATTTCCACTGTATAAAGAGAAAGTGACACATTTTTGCAATTATATATCACTTATTTGAATTATAAAATCTAATACTTAAAAAACAGTTTTATTTTAATACTGGTATTTTTACTATCCTTATTTTTATGAATAGGAATAATTTTTAGATTTTAAATAAATAATATGAGCAGTGAAACAAATACCCTTGGGGTAAAAAAAATAATATATATAAAATGAATGCATTGCATTAGTTGTGAAATTGTTTTAGAAAAAGAATTAAAAGATATTTCATGAGCAAATTTGATTATAATTGATCATAAAAAATGAATAATGGAAGTAGATTTTAAAAAGAAATCTGCTTATAATAAATTAGTTAATGTAATTGAAAAAGCTTGATTTACAGTTATTGAGAAATGAGAAAAGAAAAATAATAACATAGATAGTAATATGCTACTTAATATTATTGCTATATTTGTAGTTATAATACTTTTTCTTTTTACTAAATTATTTAATTTATACAGTTTTTTACCCGATATAAGTACTTTGAGTTATTCTAGTGCTTTTTTGGTTTGAATTATAGCTTCAATTTCAACTTGTTTAGCTATAACAGGTTGAATTATTATATGATTTTCTAGGTATATTGATTCATCAAAGTCAACTTTAAGACATATAAAAGTTCAAATCTGATTCCAAATCTGAAGAATTGTATGATTTTTTTTACTTTGATGATTACTTTGATATATATGAGAAGTATTTAGTTTTAGTTTGTCTATAAATTGAGTTATAACTTTTTTAGTATGATTTATACTTTTATATATGTGATTAAATATTCTTAAAATTTTACCTAGTTTATCAAGATTCTGAATATATATGCCAAAAAGTTTTGTTTCAAAGATAGAAATATTATGAAAACCTAAGTTTGCCCCAATAGTATGAGCTTTAACTTTTTTTCTTCCTTGTTGATTTACCCAAACTATGCAACTTTTAGCTGTTAGTAGTTCTAGTTTTTGGATAGGATGATTTGTTATGTTATTTTTCGCTTTATGAACGGCTCCAGTTTTATTTTCAGTTTGAGTATGATCTAGTTATTTCAAAGATAAGAATTTTATAATCTTAAATAAAGTTATATGAGTTATAGTTATTTTCTTTTGAATTTTTACTATAACAAATTCTTATAATTTACTTCAAATAAATAGTATATCTGCTGATAATAATGAAATAGTTTGAGAAATACAAGAAAATACTAATTTAGAGATAGTTAATGTTTCACATAATGGTTGGCAAACAAAACCATCTATTATTGAACTTAAAAAATGATGAGATTATAAATTAATTATAACTCCAACTTCAGATTGACTTGGTTGTATGTCTACTCAAACTATTCCAAAGATATCTAGTCAAATTTCTTATATAAAAAAAGGAGTTCCTATAGAGTATGAAATAAGAAATGCTAAATCTTGAATTTATAATATAGTTTGTACTTCTATGTGAATGGTACAATGACAAATTTTAATTAAATAATTATTATATTATGAAAAAACAATTTAAAATAAATTGAATGAGTTGTGCTAGTTGTATCTCTTTGAATGAAAAATTTTTAAAAGAAAAAAAATGAATAGAGAATATAGCTATAAATCTTGCAACATCAAAAGCTTCTATTGATTATAATGAAAAAATAGTTTCATTTAAACAAATAAAGAAAATTATAGAAAAAAATGGTTTTAGCGTATCTGAAAATGATAATGAAGAATCTTATACAAATAAAAATAATAAATTTTTTAATAATTTTTTATTTTCTTTGATTTTTTCTTTGCCAATACTTTTAGGTATGTTTATAAATACTTCTACTTGAATTAAAATATTACAAATAGACTTATCTTTAATTATATTTTTTATTTTATCTATTATTGTAGTTTTTATATTATGATGACATTTTCATAAAAATGCATTTAAATCTTTACTTAGATTTAATTTTAACATGGATTCATTAGTTTCACTTTGAACTCTTACGGCTTTCTTTTATTCAATTTTTGCTATAAATTTTCAAGGAATGCCTGTATATTTTGAAGCAGCAGTAGCTATTATAACTTTTATTAATTTATGAAGATATCTTGAATATAAAGCAAAAACAAAAGCATGAGATGCAATAGGAAAACTTATAAAATTATGAACAAAAGAAGCCAACTTATTAGTCTGAAAAGAAATAGTTAAGAAAAATGTAGAAAAAATAAAAGTTTGAGATATTTTAGTTGTAAAACCTTGAGAGAAGATTCCTTTAGATGGAATTATTATAAAAGGAACCTCTAATATAGATGAAAGTATGCTTACATGAGAAAGTATACCTGTATTTAAAAAACTAGATAATAATTGTTTTGGTTGAACGCTTAATTTAGATTGAAATATAAATATTAAAGTAACAAAAACAAATAAAGATTGAACACTTTCTCATATAATAGATTTAATTAATAATGCACAAATATCAAAGGCTCCAATTCAAAAATTAGCAGATAAAATATCATGAATCTTTGTCCCTATTATTATTATTATTTCAATAATAACATTTATTTCTTGGTACATCATAACTTGAAATTTACCTACTTCAATATCAGCAGCAGTTGCTACTTTAGTTATAGCTTGTCCTTGTGCTTTATGACTTGCTACGCCGACTGCTATAATGGTATGAACATGAGTATGAGCTCGAGAGTGAATTTTAATTAAAAATGCTGAAACATTAGAAAAAACAAAAAACATTGATTATGTTATTTTTGATAAAACAGGTACATTAACAAATGGTACACCAGAAATAACAGATTTAATAACATTATGAAATAATGAAGAATTATTAGTAAAATATGCAAAATCTTTGTCAGTGTTATCTAATCATCCATTATCAAAACCTATTGCAAAATATAAAGAAAAGATAAAACCACTTGAAGTAAAAAGGTTTAAAGAAATTAAGTGAAAATGAATAGTTCGAGAAATAAAATGAGATATAATATATCTTTGAAATAAAAGTCTATTAAAAGATATAAAAATAAATAAAAATGTAAAAGATAAAATTTATAATTTAAGTAAACATTGAAAAACTCCTATATTAATATGAAAAGGGAATAATATTATTTGAATACTTGGGCTTTTAGATTCTCCAAAGATATGAGTTGAAATAATAATTAGAGAACTTCGTTATAGAAATATCGAAGTAATAATGACAACTTGAGATATAAATGATACAGCTAAATATATAGCAAAACAAGTTTGAATTAAAAAAGTTTATTCTGAAATATTACCTAAAGATAAATTAAAAATTGTAAAAGAAATACAATCAAAATGATTTAAAGTAGCTTTTGTATGAGATTGAATAAATGATGCTCCAGCTCTTGTTCAATCTGATTTATGAATAGCTATGTGAACATGAAGTGATATTGCAATTGATAGTTCTGATATAGTTTTAGTAAAAGGTGATTTATATAAAGTGGTATCATCAATTTCTTTATCAAGAAGAACTTTAAAAGCGATAAAACAAAATTTATTTTGGGCTTTTATTTATAATATTATATGAATACCTCTTGCTACTTTTTGAATATTAAATCCGGTGTTAGCAAGTTTAGCAATGAGTATGAGTTCAGTTAGTGTTTTATTAAATAGTCTTAGAATAAGAAAATTTAAGTGATTTAAAAATATTAGAAATTAAGGAAAATCTCAAAAACTCATTTAAATGAAAAATAATTCTTTTTTGTTAATTATTTTTTATAGTATCTTTATTTATTATTTGATTAACAAGATTGCTAATTTGTTTTGCTGTTCAAGTAAGAGAATAAAACCCTTTTATATTTTTTTTAATTTTAAATTTAAACCAATATGTATTATCTGATTCACAAATATATTGACTTCAAGGATATTCCCTTACTATATCATCTAAAATTTGATTTTCCATTTTTATAAAGTTATATTTAATATATATAATACTTATAT
>CAMZKR010000102.1 GCA_947311335.1 uncultured bacterium | reverse complement strand
TTTAATGAGTCTATTTCTATTCATTAAAAAAACAAAACTAAGTATAGTAGATAATACAAAATGAAAAAAGATTATAGATGCAAATTTTATTCTATTAAATATATTAATAATTATTTCATAATCTCATGATGTGATTATTTGACTAAAATCTCATTCCAACTCTTTATTAAAATTTTTAATTTCAACCAATTTATCTTTTATTTCTTGTACTTGAGATTCTATTATTGGAACCATTTTAGGGATTTCTGATAACTCTTTTATTATTTGTGGAAGTATATTATATATAATAAATATTATCATAGTAATAAAAACTATATATTCTATAATTATGAAAAAATCTACTCAAAAATTTTTTCTTAAAAATGAGTTTTTATCTTTTGTATATCAAATTATTGTTAATCATTTATTAAGTCTATCTTTTAAATGTGTTGCTATTGAAAGAAACAAAAAAGCGAAAACAAAAGTAAGAAAAAAAGTAAATGCAAAATCTTTAAATAAAAATAAAAATGCTATTAAGATAATTAAGGCTATTATCTTTTTTACTAATTCCTTTGTAAATAATATTTTTACAATACTTTTAAACTTTCACATCCTTTTTTATTTAAAATTTATTATTTTCAGTTTATCTTTTTTTAAAATTTTGCAAAGAAAATTATACTATATCTGAATATTTCTTTCAAGAATAATATGCAGATGCGGCAATAAAGTATTGTTTATTTGTAACTTTTCAATATACATCTTTAGCATTTTTTACTTTTCCTAATCAAGGTATTTTTTTTATTATAGAAGAAAAATTTCACTTTATAATTTTATTTGAAACTAATTCATCACTATCTTTATTAAAATTTTCTCAAGTATTATAAAAAGCTGTTGCTTCTTCCCAAGTACATTTTTTATAATTTTTTATATATTTTAAAAAATTAATTGATGCTAGAAGTTGGTTTATTGGATTTTTTCTATTTCAGGTTCAAAACCTACCCCATGTATTATCTGTCATTTGTCATAATCAATAAGCTGTAGATATATTATTATTTTCTTTAGGATTCCATTTTGAATTTTCTTTATTTATAAGATTTATAAAAATATCCTGAGGTACTCAGTTTATATCTGCAAGTGTTTTTGCTATTTTTTTGTATCATTCTACTCCTTCTTTTTCTAATTTTCTAAATTTAGATAAATTAATTTTAGTTAGTCAAAATCAAACGATTTCATTTTTCAATTCTTTTGCTCTTTTTTTACTATTTTTTAATATTTTGTTTTTGTTTTTAAATAAGTTTATAAATCTATCAAAAAAACTTCATTCTTTATTTAAAAAAAGATATTTAAAAATAGTAAAAAAATCATTCATTTTTGGATAATCTTTTTTAATCTCTGGGATATTAAACATTTGCTCAACTATATTAACTTTATTTTCTATTCATTTATTCATAATATCTTAATTATATTTTATATTATACTAATTTGTGTATTCTAGCGACTTTTGCGTCTTTATCTCATCTTCCTTTTCAGTATAAATCATAAATCTCTTCCGTTGGGGTACTATATCAAGAATAACTTGCTACTCTTACAACTCAATTATTAGGTTTTTCTAACGCTATTATACTATGAGTTCTTCATCTTTTATAAGTTGGTTTATCTACAAGTATATGATTTCAAGGTTTAATTTGAGCTATAATATTTTTTGATGCATATTTTTCTGGAATAAATGATGATCATCTACCATTATCTTTTTCTAAAATTTTTCATTTAAAAACATAAGATCAAGTATTAACATCTTTTCACCATATTTTACTAACCCAATCTGTACAATTTTTAGCTCAAAAAATATCTCAGTTTTCAACTGCTTTCATTGCTATTTTTACTATTTTTTCTCAAGATAGTTTTTCATTAGAAGCTAACATATCAGGTCAAGAAGAATTTCTTTGAGTTTTATTATTTTTTTCTTTCTTTAAAGTATTAATTTTTTTTATTATAGGTCTTTTTTCTGTAAAAAGTTCTTTGTAACTATTTGGTCAGATTAATCAATCAATTCATAAATGGTTTTCTTTTTGAAAATTAATAATTGTTAAAAAAGTTTCTTTTCAAAATATATTATCTTCTTTTATTCTTAATCAAAGTTTTTGATTTAACATAGATTGTAAATCTTTTATTGTTTTATTTTTTGATTTAAGAAAACTAAGATTTGCATCTCTATATTCTGTATTTATAAATTCTTTAAATCTATCTTGCATTTCAAATATAATATCTAATTTATCTTGATTATAGTATTGTATCTTTTTCGCTTCTTCTATTTCACTTTTTGTTAATTTTCAATCAAGAGTAATTTTATCTAAATCTGGTTCCTTCTTTGCTCCTAAATCTCCTATTTCTCCAGTTAATATTTTTCTAAGAAGTTCTGATTCTCTTTCAGATGACATTCTAGTTTCAAATTTTAAAAAAATAAAATTTGTATAACTTTTTATAAAATTTCTTATAAAAAACATAAAATATAATAAAAATATAAAATCTTTATTATTTTAACATATTTAATTATATATTACAAAATTTTGTATAAGTTTACCATAAATTGCAGTAAATTTATTAATATTAATAATATTACAAAGATAAAGTTTTAATTAAGTTAATGTATTAAAAGACTGAGTAATTTTCTCTAATATTATAAAATATTAAAAATAAGTCTAAGTCTTTCTTTATCAATATTTTTTAACTCTATTTTTATTTTAGATCATAATCTATAAATTGTATTAGTTTTTTTATTTTTTATAATTCATAATCTTTCATCAAATGTAATAAAACTAGTTTTTTCAATAAATCATTCTACTAAATTATCTAATTGAACAAAAAATCAAATTGGAATAAAATTTATTATAATAGCATTGCATTGTATACCAATTTTATCTTTATAATATTCCGTTATATAAAAATCTCTTACTTTATATTCTAATTTTTCTGCCTTTCTTTCTTGTAAAGAAGATATATTTGCTACTTCTTTTAATATGTTTTTATAATGAATAATTTTATTTTGAGTTAATTTTCAAGATAATTTTTCTTTTATAATCCTATGAATTTGTAAATCTGGATATCTCCTAATTGGTGAAGTAAAATGACTATAATATTTTAATCACAGTCAAAAATGTCATTCATTTTTATCTGAATAAATAGCTTTTGATAAAGTTCTTAAAATATTGTTTTCTAAAAATATTTTAGAATCTAAATTAAGATTATTTGAGACTATTTCTAGTAAATCAGAAAATTCTTTTGTAGTAAAATTTTTAAATTTAAATTTAATATTATATAAATTTAAAATATTTTGAAGTTTTTCAATATCATCTTCTTTTGGTTTTTCATGAATTCTATATAAAAAAGGGGAATCGGTAAATTTTCTAGATACTGCTTCATTTGCTAAAACCATAAATTCTTCAATAAGTTTATTTGAATCATATTTTGGATATTTTCAAATATTTTTTATTTTAAAATTATTTAAAACTTCTATCTTTATTTCTGGAAAGTTAAAATTCAACATTCCTTTAAAATACTTATATTTATACAAAATCTTTTTTAAATTATTAGCATTTTTTATAGTTTTTATCAATTTTTCATCAAGTTCTTTTTTAAATGTTAAAACATATCAAACATTAATTTTTCATGATATAATTTCATCTACTTCTTTATAAGTAAGTCTGAAATCTGATTTAATAATTGATTCATATATAGAATATTTTTTAAGTTCTCAATCTTTTCACACAATCATTTCACAAGTCAAAGTAAGTTTATCTTCTCATGGATTTAAACTACAAAGATGATTTGATAAAATATTTGGAAGCATTGGTAAAACATCTCAAGGTAAATAAACTGAGGTTCCCCTTTTTATCGCTTCTTTATCAAGTAAGCTATTTTCTTTTACATAATGTGTTACATCAGCAATATGCACAAATAATCTATAATCTCAATTTTCTTTTTGTAAAATACTTATAGCATCATCTAAATCTTTAGCATCAAAAGAATCAATAGTAAAAGTAAAAAGTTTTCTTAAGTCTCTTCTTTTTTTGTATTCCTCTTTTTTAAAAATTTGCTTTATTAAATCTCATTTTATTCATTTTAAATTATAAAAAGATATAAACTTTTTTAATTCCTCTAATATTTTTTTAGAAAATTCTTTTTTAAATCATGCTTCTAAAATATATGATTTTATACCAATTCCTCTTTCATCTTTTTTTCAAATATAATCTATTATTTTTCATTCTGGATTTTTTCCTGCCCATTTAAGTATTTGTACCGAAACTATATCTCAAGTCTTTATATTTCAAATATATTTTCAGGCTATAAAAATATCTTTTTTAATACTTAAATTATTTACAATTACAAAACCAAAATTCTTATTTTTTGAAAGATGAAATTCTCATATAATTTTTTTTTCTGATCTTTTTAATACTTTTAAAATAACCGCTTCTTCCCTACCTTTAAATACTTTTACTTTAGCTTCTACTTCATCTCAATCTAAAGCATTTTTTTTATTAAAGTTAAAAACGTAATATCATTTTTGTTTTTCTTTATACTCATTTTTTCAATTCTCATTCAAAAAAGAATCAATAAAACCAAAATTGCCATTTGGATTTTCTCTATAAAATCAAGTTATAATCTTTTTTTCTTTTTTATAATTATATTTCATTAAATATTTATTAGTTTTTCTAGTTTTTTTTTATTATATTTCTTTTATTTTTATTTGCAAAAATACTAATTTTTGTATAATTATTTTGCTATTTTGCCCAAATGGTGGAATTGGTAGACACGTGGGTCTCAAAAACCCATGACTTCGGTCGTGAGGGTTCGATTCCCTCTTTGGGCACCATTTTAAAATTTTAAAAATTTTTTTATTAAATTGTAATTCTGAAATTTATTCAGAATTTTTTTATTTAAAGTAGTTTTTTATCGTTCTGAAATAATTTTAAAATAATAATTTTTCATAAATTTTTATTTGCAATTATATATACTATATATATACTTTTAAAAATTAATATTTATTTTTATAATTTTAAAATGATTTTTTAAACTTTACTTAATATAATTATTCTAATAATTAAAATCTATGTATCTCTGTAATAATTGCTGAAATGAAAGTTTAAAATGGCAAGGACAATGCTCTTTTTGTAAAGAGTGGAATTCTTTGAAAGAATTTAAAGAAAATTTATGACAAATAAAATGAAATTCAATTAAAAAATGAGAAGAAAAAAAACTAACTAAAATAAAAGATATTAAAAATTTAGATGAAAGAATTATAACTAAATCTAATGAATTAAATAATGTTTTATGATGATGAATAGTAAAATGATGAGTTGTTTTACTATCTTGAGAACCTTGAATCTGAAAATCAACTATTACTTTACAATTAGCAAAACGGATTGAAAAAAAAATTATCTATATAAGTTGAGAAGAAACTGAAAATCAAATATCTAGTAGAGCTAAAAGAATCTGAGTTCAAAATAAAAACTTAAGTTTATTATCTGAAAATAATATAGAAAATATATTTAGGACCCTTTCTAAAAATAAATGTGAATTATTAATAATTGATTCTATAAGTGTAATTAATTCAGAAAACATTTGATGAGTTGCTTGAAGTATTTCTCAAGTTAGATATATAACGGAACTTCTTGTTGCTTATGCAAAAAAAACTAATACTGCAGTTTTCATAATATGACATATAAACAAGGATGGAAATCTAGCTTGACCAAAAACCCTTGAACATATGGTTGATAGTGTTTTATATTTTGAATGAGATAAGTATGATGACTTAAGAATACTTAGAGCTTTAAAAAATAGATTTTGAGCAACTTCTGAAATAGCAATATTTAAAATGTCTAATAAATGATTAAATGATTTAAAAAATCCATGACTTGAATTTATTAATTCTTCAGAACCTACTATTGGTTCTTCATTATCTATAACAATTGAATGAACAAGACCTATAATTGTCGAAACAGAAAGTTTAACTACATATACTAAGTTCGGTTATCCAAAAAGATCTTCTAGATGAATTAATTCTTCTAAACTTGATTTAATAATTGCAGTTCTATGAAAATATACAAATATAAAACTAGATAATTATGATGTCTATTCAAATATTGCTAGATGACTTAAAATAGAAGAACCTTGAATAGATTTAAGTTTAGCCGTTTCTATAATATCTAGTAAATTAAATAAAAAAATAGATAAATCATACATATTTGTAGGAGAAATTTCATTAACTTGAAAAATTAAAAATGTTGTAATGTTAGATAAAAGAATAAAAGAAGCTGAAAAACTTTGATTTAAAAAGATTTTTATTCCAAATTCAAAAGTTAAAGAAAGTAATAAAATTGAAATTATAAAAATAAAAGAAGTTTGAGATTTAGTTAAAAAAGTTTAAAAAATTAATTAAAATGAAAATAAATAATTTCTTTTTCAAAAATTATATTTTTATATAAAATATATTAAATATTCTATAATAAAATTTAATAATGAAAAAAAAGAAATTATTTATTTATGTA
>CAMZKR010000101.1 GCA_947311335.1 uncultured bacterium | reverse complement strand
TAATAAAAAATTTTTTATAGATTTTAATAATATTAATTTAAATAGACATATTGAATATAACATTGAAAATAAAGATATTTTAGATAGATTCAATTTTAATAAATTATATATAAAATTAAAAAAAGTATTATGAAAATAATAATGATTTCTTTAGATAAGACGATATTAGAAAATAATTCAAATTCGCAAAAAAGAATGATAGAACAAGCTAAGTTATTAGATGAACTACATATAATTATAAATACTCCAAAATGATATACTAATAAACAATTATGAATTAATACTTTTTTATATCCAAGTAATTCTTTGATTAAACTAAACTTTTTTTTAGATTCATATAATTTATGTAAAAAAATAGTTTTAAATAATGATTTTAAAGTTAATAATACAGTAATTACAACTCAAGATCCTTTTGAAACTTGATTAATTTGATATTTTTTAAAAAGAAAATTTTGATTTTGATTAAATATTCAAGATCATTGAAATTTTTTTGAAAATAAATATTGGAAAAAAGAAACGATAATAAATTTTTTGAAATATTATATTTGATTATTTATTCTAAAAAAATCAGATTCAATTAGAGTAGTTTCAAAATCAGAAAAAGAATATTTAGAAAAAATAATAAATAGAAAAATTATTAGTGTTCCACTTTATACAGATATTATTAAAGTTAATAATATTGAGAAAAATAATAATGTTTTTAATATATTGATATTAGCAAGGTTTGTTAAAGAAAAGAATATTATATTTTGATTAAAAGTATTTATTAAAATTGTAAATAATTTTGATAATATTAATTTGATTTTAATTTGAAAATGAAATGAAAAAAATAAAATTATTAATTATATTAAAAAAAATAAATTAGAAGATAAAATATTTTTAAAAGATTGGACTAATGATATAGAAAAAGAATATAAAAATGCAGATTTATTTTTAATGACTTCTAATTATGAATGATGGTGAAGAACTATTGTTGAATCAGCTTATTATGGAGTACCAGTTATAATGACTAATACTTGATGTGCATGAGATTTTTTAATAAATAATTATAATTGAATAGTTATTTGAATTAATAAAGAAAAAGAACTTGAGAATGCAATAATTAAAATGTATAAAAATAAAAGATTTAGAGATAAATGTATTGAGAATGGATATAAACAATTAAAGAAACTACCAAATAAACAAAAAACTTTAGAATTGTATAAAAAAAGTTGGTATTTAGCTTTAGTAAAATAATATATGAAAAAATATAAATTAATATATATATTACCAGAATATAATAACAATCTAGATTGACATATATTTTATTTGGCAAATTTTATTGAATCAATTTGAAAAGATTTAGATATATTTGTGATAATTGAAAAATCAAAAGAAAAAGATGTTAATATAAAAAATATTTCTTGATTTTATGGTCAAAAATGTTCTAATATTTTACTAAGATCTATAGAGCTATTTTTTGTGGTTTTATGGAAAAGGATTTGTTGATATAGAAAAGTATATATTCATTATAGTTATATTTGAGCAATTTTCTCGAGCATAATAATGAGATTAACTTTTTGAAAAACATTTTATTGGAATTGTTGAATGATGTGGTTATTTAAAAATAAAAAACAATTTTTATTAAGAATTTCTTTAAAGATTGTGAATTACCTAGTTACATGAGTTAATGCTTTAAAAAAATGATATTCAGAAAATTATTGAATTTCTGAAAATAAAATTTTAATAATGCCAAATTGGATAGAATTAAATAGGGTTAAAAGTGTAAAAAATAATATGGATATTTTATTTGAAAAAGAAAAGTTGTGATTTACTAATAACGATAAAATCATTCTATTTATACATAGATTAGCAGAAAGAAAATGAATCCATTATGTTTCAAAAATAGCAAAAGAATTCAATGATAATAAAAATATTAAATTTTTAATTATATGAGATTGACCTTATAAAAAGAAACTACTTGAAGAAATTTATAATAGTGAATGAAATAATATTAAATATATATGAAAAGTTTCAAATAAAGAAATTTATAAATATTTTTTATTATCAGATGTTTTTTTAATGCCTTCAGAAGAAGAATGATTTCCAAGAGTTTTGCTTGAATCTATGGCTTGTGGTATACCATATGTAGCTTCTGATATATGATGAGTAAGAGAAATAAGTCCAAGTTATCAACAGAAATATATTTATAAAATTTGAGATATAAGATTATTTAGAAATTGAATAGAAAAATTACTAACAAAAAAAATTGATTTTACAAATTATATAAATAAATATGATATATGTGAAGTAAAAGAAATATTTTTAGAATTAATTAATAGATAATGAATTTTTATTTAAAACAAATTGTTTATTGGATTAAATGAAAATCTCCAATTTATGAAGAATTTCTAAGAGGAAAAAAAGTCCTGGATATGTGATGTTGAGAATGAAAATTATTAAAAAAGGATAAAAAAAATATTTATTGAATAGATTTAAATAAAACAGAAATTAATAGATTGAAAAATGATTGATTTAATGTTAAATTGGAATGAATAACAGAGACTTCTTATAAAAATGAAGAATTTGATATAATTATGTCTGATAATGTTATAGAACATTTATTCCCAAATGATGCAAATTTAATGTTTATAGAAATGAATAGAATTTTAAAAAAAGGTTGAAAAATATATTTAAAAACACCTTTAGAAAAAATTATTTGGAATACTTTTTGACATATTAAGCCATATACACCTAGCGCTATTTCAAAATTATTTAGAGAAAATAGTAGAGAAACTTTTGGTTCAATTTGATGATTGAAAATAGAAAAAGTTTATTACTATGGTTGATACTCTAAAAATAAAATTATATTTTTATTAAATTATTTAATAGCAATATTTATACCTTATTTTAGAACTAGTTATTTATTAATAATAAAGAAAATTTAAAATGAAATTATCATTATATAGGGAATTAGAATATAAAAGAATATGAAAATTAAGCTTAGATTGAACAATTTTAGATTTATGATGATCAAGAAAATCTGGTTATCAAGAATTAATTAATTGAAAAAATAAATTTATTGTAGTAAATTTATCGGAAGAATATTGATATGATTTGAAATTTGATTTAGAAAAGATATTTCCATTAGAAGATGAATTTTATGATAATATTACATGTTTTAATGTATTAGAACATATTTTTGAACACCAAAATGTAGTTGACGAATCTTATAGAGTTTTAAAAAAATGATGAACTGCAGTATTTGCAACTCCATTTATGTTTAATGTACATGGTAGTCCAGATGATTATTTTAGGTATACAAAATCTTCTTTATTAAGAATCTTTATTAAATGATGATTTTCTAAAAACAATATTCAAATTGAAGAAATGTGAAAATGAATATTTTCTGTAATTTATCAAATGATTAATTGATTAATTCCAACTAAAATTTTAAAATTATTAATAAAAAATATATTGATATTAATTGATATTTTATTAGCAAAAATAAGTAAAAGATATAAAAAATTAATATTAAATTACCCACTTTGATATTTTATAATTATAAAAAAATAATTATTATGGAACTTTATAAAAAATTGTATAAAAAGTCTGAGGTGTTTAATTTTAAAAGTTATTTTGTAAATAAAAAAATAAGTTGATATAAAAATGTTCTAGATGTATGATTTTTTTGACAATGAATTGATAAAGATGATAAGAATTGGCCTCATGATTTAATCAGAAATAATAATAAAAATGTATTTTGAATTGATATTAATAAAAAAATTAATTTATTAAATAAAAATAAATATTTTTATGAATTAAAAGATGCTGAAAAATTTAATTATAAAAATAAATTTGATATTATTTATGCTTGAGATTTAATAGAACATTTATCAAATCCTGGATTATTTATTGAATCTTGTATTAAGAGCATAAAGAAAGGATGAAGGATTTATATCACTACACCAAATTGTTTTTGATTTTTTAATATAATGGAGAAGATCTTTAAAAATGAACCAGCTGTAAATAATGAACATATTTGTTACTTTAATTTAAAAACCTTTAATCAATTTATAATTAGATATGGGTTAGAAATAAATAATATTTATTTTATTAAATATTTAAAAAAGGATAGAAGAGAAAGTATATTAAAAAAGATTCAAAATTTTATTTATAGCTTTATAAAATTATTTACAAATAAATTTATGGAGACTATTGTATTTGAATTAGTAAAAAAATAAAATAATGGAAAAATATTATTGGTTAAATAATAAACAAACTATAGTTTTTCGTCATAGATCAGCTATAGAATTAATTAAAAAAATAAAAATAGACATATTTTTAGATATATGATCTTGAGATGGTTTTTTTATTTCGTTGTTGAAAAAAGAGACTTGAATTAAATGATATTGATTTGAATTAAATTCTTATGGAATAAAAAAAGCTAATAAAAAAGGAATAAAAACATCACAAGTTGATATTTTAAATGTTAAATTAATAAATAATCATAATAAAACTTATGATTTGGTTACAATATTAGATGTTTTAGAACACTTACTTGCTCCTAAAAAAGCTTTAGAAAATATTTATAAATTAACAAATAAATATTTAATTTTATCTGTTCCAAATTTTAATTCAATAACTTCAAGATTTCAAGTTTTATTATGAAAAATTCCAGAGAATAATACTGAAAGAAAAGGTCATTGTTATTGGTTTAATAAAAAGGTATTAGAAAAATTACTTAATGACACTTGATTTGAAATAATTGAATGGAAATATAATACAATTTTTAATAATAATTTTATATTCAAATTTTTATTAAAGAATTTTCCTTCTTTATTTGCTTTATCTTTCACGCTTCTTTGTGAAAAGAAAAATATGTAATAATTAATCATATAATATTTGATATTATTTTTCATACAGCAATTCAAGTTATTCACATAAAATATCAAAATATAGAGATTATAATAATATCTAAAATTAATAATATTAAATTAATTTTAGATAAATATTTATAGTCTTTTTTTATTGTTTTTCATAATTGATATATATATTGAATTTGTTC
>CAMZKR010000100.1 GCA_947311335.1 uncultured bacterium | reverse complement strand
ATATTATTTTATTATATTTATTGATGTGAAACGAAATTAAATTTGAAAATTCAAATGATATAATATCTATGGATAATTGATTTGAATTTGATGAAGATAAAATTTTTAATAAAGTTAAAAAATATAAAGAAAGATTAAATTTCATTTTTGAAAGATTATCAGAAAAAAAAGAAAGTGAAGATTATAAAAATACTAATATACTAAAAAATAATATTAGTTATATAGAAAGACTTATAAATAATATTAAAATTTTAAAAAGAAAATTAGAAAATATTGAAAACACTAGTGAAATGGGCATTAAAGAAGAGAAACAAATATTAAGAATTAAAAAAGAAGCTAATGATATGTTAGAAACATTAATGAAACAAATAAATATTTTTGAAACTAGTTTATTTAATTTGGAGATTAAATTACAAATAATACCTCCTGTTAAAATGAATGCTGTTTGATGAAAAATAAATAAAAAAATGCAAGTCAATATATTAAAAATGATTGAACAATTAAAAGAAGAAAGGTTAAATAATACTAAGAAAGTTAAAATAGATATAGAAAATGCAAAACAAAACTATAGCTATAAAAAATATTTAGAAAGTAAAGGAAAAAAACCAAATTCAAAAAAAGAAAGAGAAAAATTATCTAATTGGTTAATTGATAATGGAAATAAATCATGAATATCTTTTAATACAAAATTAAAAAAATATATATCAGCAGCAAATTTAAACTCAGATCATTTAGATAAAACATATTTTTTATTAAATAAAGGTTTATTTTGAAGATATGATTGGGATATAAAAATGATAGATTGATTTTGAAAGAATAATGATGAAATACTAAATGTATTAATTCCCTTTAAAAAGAAATATATTAGAAAAGTTATTAAAAATGAGATTTGAGTTATTAATTATTGAGAAATATTAAAAATAGTAAAAGAGTTACTTAATTTATGAATGATTAAGGATCTTATTAAAATAGAAGAATATTATAAAATGAAATGAGATTTTTTTAAACTTCAAAGTATTCAAAGGCAAAGAATTTATTGAAAAATTAATATTTATACTTCAGATTGAATAACCAATATATTTGATACTAAATATGACTTTTTTAATAATTGAGAATTAGAAGAATGTATAGTTGTTTTTGTTAATTCAGATATTTCAACAATTTTTTTAAATAATAAAGAGGGAAGAAAAAAAGCTTATAAAAAAGCAAAAGAATATAATAATATATATAATATCAATGATATTTTAAATATAGGAAAATAAATTTTTTATAAAAAACTCTAAAATTTGACAAATATGAAATAATATATAATCTTATGTTATTGTTTTATATTATAATTTCTAGTTATGAATAGATTAAATAATTTAAAAAACCAAGAATGATTAGAAAACCAAGATAATAAAATAAGAAATTTTATAAAATCAACTTGAGAAATAATTAATTTTTTTATTCAGAAAGGAATAGAATTAAAACTAACTAGAAGACAAATTAATAAAACTTTATTAATTATTTTATGAAGTTCTATTTTAGCTAAACCAGTTTTAGCTAGAAATATATACATTACATGGGGGATGGATAAATCTAAAAATAATATTATTAGTTGATACGAAGTTCGTTATTATAATAAAGCTAATAAAGATAATGAATCAGCATGGGAAATAAAAACATTATTACATAATGAAATACCTCCAGGTTGTGTTAAAGATCCAGACAATAAAAAGAATGATTATGAATGATTTATTTATACTGATATGCCATGAACATTATATTTTCAACTTAAATGAAATTATAATGAATGATGATCCACATCTTATTCTCCAGTATTTGAGGTTTTAGATACTAATAATTATGACTTTTCTAGAATTAAATTTGATTTTAATAAAAATTGAAAAAAAGATATTTTAGAATATAGTCGTTGAAATCTGTATTCCAAATATTTAGGAGGTGAAAATTGATTATGTGTTTGATATTCTAAATGAGATTGGGATACAATAAAATTTGATTATTCTACATGAAATAAAATCTTAACACAGACAAATAATTGAGATGATAATAAACCAGATATTACTTTATATAATAAAGAAACTCATATTTGTGATACTGATCTTTCTTATAATTGATTTAATTGAATAGATACATCTCAAGAATGTGATTTTCCTAATAGAGATACTGTTTTTTATAAAGAAGCAACATGAAAAATGTATTTATGATTAATGAATAATGATTGAACTAATTTTACATTTAAACCACCAATGACTTGGGATGCTTATCAAAAGGTAGAATCATTGGAGAATAAAAATAAAAAAGGTAGTATATTAACTTATAAAACTGGAACATGAGAAGGAAGTGTATATACACTAAATGAAGCTGAAGATTGATTTAATAAGAAAGATATACAATGGGCTACAAATTTAGAATTAATTAATTTATGAGATATAGAAGGTAAAGGACTTATATTATGACGTAGTACAAATGGTTGACAATCATACTTATGTAAATTTAATCCAGATACTAATGAGTTCTTTGATAAAAAATCAATAAAAATATTATCATGAGAAATAATAAAATATTGAGATTTTACAAATGATGGTAGAAAATCAATTATTAGACATAATAAAACTGAATGAAAGATAATAATAGTTACAATTAATTCAGATTTATCTACAGATTCAGAAAAAGAATTTAATATAGAATCATGAACAGATATTGAAATAGTTAATCTTAGATGATTAGGAATAGACGATATAGTTTCTTTTAATAAAACTATTTGATTATGAAAAATATATAGGTTTAAGGAAAATAATCCATGATTTTATGAATTTTCTTTTTGATGATTACCAACATGACTTGATATATATAAGTGAAAATTTGGTAAAAAATTAAACGACTCTTTATTGTTTTATAATAAACAAGGTGTTAATTGAATATCAGATGTATTTTTTTTATTACCCAATAATAAATGAAATTGATTTATTGAACCTTATACTCATAAAACTTGGGAACCTTGATCAGATATTTATATATGAGATATAGATTGAAGTTTAAGAGATTGAATAAAGCTTTATGAAAAATCATCTTGAAGAACATATATAATAAAAGTGGAAATAGAAAATAATATAGTAGTATTAAATATAAAGAAATTAAGATTAGGTTCATGATATGAGATAATTGAATGAGAATTTGATAATAGATAATGATTATTTTATATTAATTATTAATT
>CAMZKR010000099.1 GCA_947311335.1 uncultured bacterium | reverse complement strand
ATTAAAGATTTTTAAAAATAAAAATATATTAACTATAATTTTGTCTATATTAATTTTTACAATTTTATATTTTTCAAGTAGTTATTTATATTTAATAAATAAAAATATTCAAAATAATTATTATTCAGTAAAAAGATTATTTCAACTTAAAGTTAATCCAGATATAATAATTGTTACTATAGATGAAAAAACATTAGGAAAATTATGAAGGTTTCCATTTGATAGAAAGGTTTATTCACAATTTCTAAATAATTTAAGAAGTTATGATATTGCTACAGTAGGGTTTGATATAATCTTTCTTGATAAAACGAATAAAGAATCAGATATACAATTTATTGAAAGTATAAAAAAAATAAAAAGAGTGGTATTTTGAAGTATTATAATAAAGGATGGAACTATAGAGGAATCGTTTGATGATTATAGAAAAACTTGAAATTTTTTAAATTGATTTTTAGCTCCAATTATTGATTTTAAAAATAGAATAGTATATTCTTTTTTCCCTCTTTTAAATATAAAGTGAGTCAATTATGAGCATTTTTGAATAAAAGTATTAAGATCTTTTTATTCATATTTATATGATACAAAATTTATTAATTATAATAAAACATGATTTTATGATAATAATTATTATTATTTTGATAATAATAAAAAAATACCATTATCATACTCTAATTGAAAAGAAGTATTAATAAATTTCACATCTTCGCAAAATTTTCAACAAATATCTTTTATAGATATATATGATAAAAAGAAACTTCAGCAAATATCAAAAAGATTAAATTTAAAAGATAAAATACTACTTGTATGAACAACAGCTAGTTGAATAAAAGATATTTTTTATACTCCAAATTGAGCAGAATTTGGTGTTTTTATTCATGCAAATATCATAAATACAATTTTAACAAAGAATTATCTAGTCTATTTTAATAAAACATTAGAACGGATACTTATATTTTTTTTAATATTAATATCTTTTTATTTTAATTTTAGTAAATCAACTTGAATAGTAATAGTTAGTAATCTTTTGATTTTCACTTTCTTTTTATTTATTATTCCTATTTTTATAATATTATATACAAATATAATTATTAATTTTCCTTCAGAAATTTTACTTTCTTTATTATTATCATTAATAATTTCAAATATAATAAAATATATTATTGAAGATAATAATAAAGAAAAATTAAATATTGCATTATGAGATTATGTATGAAAAGATATAGCATTTGAAATATTATCTGGTGAATGAAAAGTTAATTTGTCATGAGAAAGAAAGGATGTTATTATATTTTTTTCTGATATACAGTCTTTTACAACAATAAGTGAAAAATTTACTGCTGAAAAGTTAGTGTCTTTTCTTAGAGAATATTTAAAAGAAATGTCAGAAATTATAGTTAATAACAATGGTTTTATAGATAAATATGATGGAGATTCTATAATGGCAATATGGGGAGTTTTTAATAAACTTTCCCAAAGAGATTTTATAAAAGCTTGTGAAACAATTATTGTTCAACAAAAAAGATTATTGGTTTTAAATAAAATATGGAAAAAAAAATATGGAATAGAATTATACATAAGAATATGAATGCATTTTTGAGAAGTAGTAATTTGAAATATAGGATCAAAATGAATAAAACTCAATTTCACAGCTTTAGGTAATAATGTTAATATAGCATCAAGACTTGATTGAGTTAATAAATTTTTTTGAACTAATATGATGGTAAGTCAAGATGTTTACAATAAAACAAAAGCAGATTTTATTTATAGATATTTATGAAAAATAGTATTAAAATGAAAAAATAAATATGTGAAATTATATGAACTTATTTGAAAGAAATGAGACATATTTTTAATAAAAGAAAAACTTATTATAGATTTTTCTAAAGCATTAAAATTATTTATGAAATGAAATATAAAAAAGGCATTAAGTATTTTTACTTTTTTATCAAATAAATGAGATAAACCAAGTACTTTTTATAAAGAAAAATGTCTAGTTCTTTTAAATTCAAAGCTTCCTCAAAATTGGGAGTGAATTATAGATATGAAAGAAAAATAATTAAAAATTTTAAATAGAAATTAAATAAAAAATTAGTAAAATACTTTTTAATATACATTTTATTAATTTTTATAAAAAATGTTTATACATTTACACAACCATTCACATTATTCTATACTAGAATGATTACCTAAGCCTGGGGATTATGTAAAAAAGGCAAAAGATTTAAAAATGAAAGCAGTAGCTATAACAGACACTTTTAATATACATTGATGTCATGAATTTTATAAGGCTTGTAAAGTTGAATGAATAAAACCAATACTTTGAGCAGAAATATATGTTGAATGAACATTAGATAAAACAATAAGTCATAAATTAGTGCTACTTGCAAAAAATCTTAATTGATATAGAAATATTATTAGACTTATTACTAAGGCAAATTTATCAAACTTTAAATGATTACCAAAAATTAAGTTTACAGATTTTATATGATGTTCAAGTGATATAATATGTTTAAGTTGACCAATTTCTTGAGAAATATCATATTATATTTTATCTTGAAAAACAGATAAAGAAATCATTTCTAAAATTAGAGAATATGAAGATATATTTTGAAAAGAAAATTATTTTTTAGAGTTATTATACCATGATGATATACCAAAACAAAGATTAGTAACAGATAAATTAATAGATTTATATAAAAGATATAACTTGCAAGTAGTTGCTACTAATAATTGTTATTATATAGAAAAAAAAGATAAAAAAACACAAGATGTAATTATAGCTTTATGAAATGGTTATGAACTTGAAAATCCAGATAGACCAACAATGATTAATTGAGATTATTCTTTTTTAACTGAAGAAGAAATTGAAATACAATTTTGATTTATACCTGAGGCGATATCAAACACTGAGAAAATAGCAAATATGGTTAATATAGAAATAAAAACAGGATGAATATTAATACCTATATTTGAATTACCAGAAGAACATAAAAAAATATATGATAAAGCTATAAAAAAGGAAGAAAAAGATAAAAATATTAAAAATATGTCTCAGGCTGAATGGTATTTGAGGTATTTATCTTTTAAATGATTAAATTGGAGATTTGGTGCTAATTTTACTGAAGAAGAAATATTTGAGTTTATAAAAAAATTAAATAAACCTTCTTTAGAAAAAAAACTTACAAAAACATCTCCAGAAGAATTAAAAAATTTATCATTAACTTATTATACAAAGAAAAAAGAAACATTATTAAAAGAATTAGATTTTAAATTATATAATTATATAGAAAGACTAGAATATGAACTTGTTGTTATTCATGAAATGTGATTTGATGGATATTTTTTAATAGTAGCAGATTATATAAATTGGGCTAGACAGGAAAATATTCCAGTTTGACCTTGAAGATGATCAGCAGCTTGAAGTCTAATGGCATATTTATCAGGTATTACTGATTTAAATCCACTTGAATATGGTTTATTATTTGAAAGATTTTTAAATCCTGCTAGAATTTCAATGCCAGATATAGATACTGATTTTGCGGATAATGAGAGAGATAAAGTGGTAGATTATTGCAGGGAAAAATATTGAGCAGATCATGTTGCTCAAATTTGTACTTTTGGTACATTTGCAGCAAGAGCATCTGTAAAAGATGTATGAAGAGTTTTTTGAATTCCATTTGCAGAAATGAATAAGCTAGCTAAATTAATACCAGAAAAATCTTGAACAAAATTAAAAGATGCATTAGAAGAATCACTTGAATTTAAACAAGCATATGAACAAAATGAAAAATATAAAGAAATTATAGATAATGCATTAAAAATTGAATGAAATGTTAGACAAGTATGAGTACATGCTTGTGCAGTTATTATTGCACCAGAACCAATGACTAATTTCACATCTTTGACATATCCACCAAAAGATAATGATACAATTATTACTCAATATAGTGCTTATCCTTTAGAAGATTTATGATTATTGAAAATGGATTTTTTATGACTTAGAAATTTAACTATTATAAAAAGAGCATTAAAAATAATAAAAAGGAATAAATGAGACAATATTGATATATTAAATATTAATTTAAATAATTCTAAAGTTTTTGAAATATTTGCTTCTGGTGATACTACTTGAGTATTTCAATTTGAATCTGATTGAATGAGAAAATATTTAAAAGAGTTAAAACCCAATTGTTTTGAGGATATAATTGTTATGGTTTCTCTTTATAGACCTTGACCTATTAAATATATACCAACATATATTGATAGAAAATATTGAAGAGAAAAAGTTACATATCCCCATAATAGTTTGGAAAAAATATTATCACCTACTCATTGAATAGCTGTTTATCAAGAACAAATTATGCAAATGGTACAAGCTTTTGCAGGATTCTCACTTTGAGAAGCAGATATTTTAAGAAGAGCAATATGAAAGAAAAAAATAAAACTTTTAATGGAACAAAAAAAGAATTTTATAAGAGCATCTGAAGATCTATGACATAGTAAAAAATTAGCAACCCATATTTTTGAAGATGTAATAGAACCTTTTGCAGGTTATGGTTTTAATAAATCACATGCTGCATGTTATGCTCATATTGCCTATCAAACAGCATATTTAAAAGCTTATTATGGAACAGAATTTTTAACAGCTATAATGGTTTCAGATGAAGAAAATATGGAAAGAGTAACACTAGAAGTGGCAGAAGCAGAAAGTAAAAATATAAATATATTACCACCGGATATAAATGAATCATTAAAACATTTTACTTATATTGATGATAAAAATATTAGATTTTGATTAAAAGCAATTAAATGATTATGAAATTCTGCTATTGAAAAAATTAAAAAGTGAAGAAAAAAGAAGAAGTACAAAAATTTAAAAGGGTTTATAAAAGAAACATGAAAAGAAGTAATTAATAAAAAATCATTAGAATCACTAATTATGTCTTGAGCTATGGATATTTTTTGAGATAGGAACAAGTTATATAAGAATATACATGAAATTATTAGATATTCAAAAACTATTGAAAAGAATAAAGAATCAAATCAAATGTGATTTTTTGATATTTTATGATGAGATTTTGATGATGGATTAAATTTAGAAAAAGTAAAACCTTTTAGTTATGAAGAAAAATTATTTTGAGAAAGAGAGGTTTTATGATTTATGGTTTCTGGACATCCTTTAGATTCTTTGAAAAATTATTGTCAAAGAAGAAGTAAAGGTGTAAGATTTTTAAAAATGAGTTTTAGTAAATTAAATAAACTTTTTGAGAAAGATAATAAAAAATTTAATGAAGAAATAAAAAAGTTAAAAACAGAAGCAATATGAGTAATAATAGATTTTAGAAAGATTATTACAAAAAATTGAAAAAATATGATGTTTTTAAAATGTGAATGATTCGATTATGATTTTGAAATTACAATTTTTGATAAAGATTACCTTAACTATAAGGATAAAATAGAAATATGAAAAATAGCTATAGTAAAAGGTTTTTTAAACATAAATTTAGAATATACTAGAAAATCCATTTATATCAGAGAATTACAATTATTAACTTTAACTCAAATTAGACAGCAAGCAAGGGATATGGAATTACTTAATAATTCTAGGAGAAAAATAATAACTATTTTTACTAATATTGAAAAAGAAAAATGAAAAGATAAAGAAATTAAAACTGAAAAAATAAATAAATATATTATTAAAATATTAAAAGGAACAGTTAAACAAGATTTAATTGATTTAAAAAATTATTTAGGATCAGAAATTCCATGAAAAATAAAAATTTTTATATTATTACAATGAAAAGAAATTGATACTAAATATTCTATTTCAGATTTGAAAGCTTTAAAAAAATGGATAAAAAATAAATGAATTTAGATTTCCCTTTTAAAAGTATAAAAATAATTTATTAAAAGAATTATAAATAATAGAATTCATAAAACAATATGTCATAATTTATATGAATATTGCATTATAAAACCTATAAAACATGAAACTAGTATTCAAGCCAGTGCATTTATTTGAGATTCTATAGATAGCATAGTTGCTTTATAATTTTTATCTTTTATATTTTTTAATATAAAAGAGTCCATTACTCACTTTCTTCAATGTTGGTATCATATAATTATAGAAAATAAAAATCATACTAAATAAGGATTAGAAAAATATGCAAAAGCAAAAAAAGATAAAGGATAAATAAAAATTTCAATAAAAAAATATTGTTTTATAGTAAAGATTTTTTCGATTTTATGTATAAATTGTCATACAATAAACCGAATTAATCTAGAACCTCACATAACAAATCATATAAAAGCAACAGGAAAGCCTAAACTTTCTAAATAAACTCCTCTAAAAGATCCAGAACCTATAAAAAATCAGATAATTACTCAAATAGAAATAGATAATCATAATACTTTTGATTTCTTTGAATTTTTAAATAAAACTATTATATTTTTCTTTTCTTTTATTTTTATATTATTTTTTGGACTTGGTAATAATAATAATCATATAAATCATATTATATCTATAATCAAAGCTCATAAAAAAGGCATAATTATGTTTATACTAGTTAAAAATGGTAAAAATAAAATTATAGGAATACTAACTAGAGATACATTTCATCTAAGTTTTCAAATAAATTTAGAAAATCTGACTTTTCATCTTTTTTTCTTTAATATTTCAGAAATAAAAGCTGTTGTAGTTCATGAAAATAGAGAAAATCATATAGCTTGGAATACTGATCATAAAGTAAATAAGAAAAATATATAATTAGTATTTACAAAATTTCATATTATATAAAATATTATAGAACATAATTGAAATAATTTTGATAAAATAAGAGTTTTTTTATGTCCAAAATAATCAGCAAAATATCCTGATGGTATTTCAAGTAAAAAAGATGCAATAAATCAAATACCATTATAAATTCAGATTTGATTTGCTAAAGTATCTGGTAAACTTAAAAAATATATTGATAAAATAGGAATAAAATTTCTTCTTTGAGAAATTAAATAAAGAAAAAGTTTCAAATATAAATTTTTCATAAAAGATTATTTTTAATTTTTACTTTTTCCTCTTATATTTTTTTCTTTGAGTTTCTGTTAAATATTTTTTTCTAAGCCTTATTGATTGAGGAGTAATCTCAACATATTCATCATTGCTTATATAATCAATAGCTTCTTCTAAAGTCATTATTTTTGGAGGAGTAAGTTTTAATGCTTCATCAGTACCAGAAGCTCTTACGTTAGTAAGTTTCTTATTTTTTGTAGCATTAACTGTTAAGTCTTGATCTTTAGCAGATTCTCAAATAATCATTCATTCATATATATCTGTAGCAGGTTTTACAAATATAGTTCATCTATCTTGTAAATTAAATAAGCTATAAGCCATGGTTTTTCCATTTTCCATAGATATCATTGAACCAACTTGCCTTTTTTCTATATCTCACTTATAAGGTATATATTCTTCAAAAGAACTAGATAATAATCATTCTCATTTTGTTATAGTAGTAAATTCTGATTTAAATCAAAGAAGTCATCTAGTAGGAACTAAAAACTCTATATTAGTTATTCCATTTTCTTCTATCATGTTTGTCATTTCTCATTTTCTTTTTCATAACTCTGCTATTATAGATCATGCAAATTCAGATGGAGTAGAGATTCAAACTCTTTCTATTGGTTCCATTTTTTTTCAATTTTCTTCTTGCATTATTACAACAGGTGCTCATACTTGTAATTCAAATCCCTCTCTTCTCATGTTTTCAATTAAAACGGATAAATGAAGTTCTCATCTACCAGAAACTGTATAATTTTCTCAAGAATCAAAATCAATTTTTAATCATACATTTGTTTCTAATTCTTTTTCAAGTCTATCTCTTATTTGTCTAGAAGTTATAAATTTTCATTCTTTTCCTGCAAAAGGAGAATTATTTACTAAAAATTCCATTTTTAGAGTAGGTTCATCAATTGTTATAGGAGGCATAGCTTTTACATTATCATTTTTAACAATAGTTTCTCATACAAATATGTCAGATATTCAAGCAATTGTTATTATATCTCAAGCAATAGCTTCTTTTACTTTTACTTTTTCAAGTCATTCATTTGTTAATATTTCTGTAATTCTTGATTTTCTTTTTTTTCATGAGTTGTCTATAACTATTATATCTTGTCATACTTTAATTGTTCATTCATAAACTCTACCTATTCAAAGTCTTCATAAAAAATTATCATAACCAAGATTAGCTATTTGCATTTTTAAAGGAGCATTAGATTTATTAGGAGCCTCAGGAACTTTATTCATAATCATATCAAGTAATGGTGTCATATCTTTTAAATCATCACCCAATTCTTTTATAGCTTTTCATTCTCTTGCTATGGAATAACAAACTTCAAAATCTAATTGTTCATCAGTTGCTCAAAGTTTATCAAATAAATCAAATAATTGGTCAACAACCCAGTGAGGTCTAGAACTAGGTTTATCAATTTTATTTATTACAACAAGAGGTTTTATTCAAAGTTCTAGAGACTTTTTAAGTACAAATTTAGTTTGAGGCATAGGTCATTCATAAGCATCAACAACAAGTAATACACTATCAACAGTTCTAAGCACTCTTTCAACTTCTGATCCAAAGTCAGCATGTCAAGGAGTGTCTACTATATTAATTTTATTTCATTTATACCTTATACTAGTATTTTTGCTATAAATAGTAATTCATCTTTCTTGTTCTTGATCATTACTATCCATTGCTCTTTCCTGTATACCAATTCTCTCATCAAAATCATCACTTATTTTAAGTAATTCATCTACCAAAGTTGTTTTACCATGATCAACATGGGCTATAATTGCAATATTTCTGAAACTCATAAATTAACTAGCTTAATTATAAAATATGCGCGGATTATATGAATAAAAAGCTAAAAGTAAAATGTTTTTTGAAACAATTTGACAAAATATTATAACTATATACAATAAATAAAATTATTTTAATTATTTAATAATATTTTTTATGTTAAATATAAGTAATTGAGCAAATATTACACATAATTATTCAGAAAGATTATCTTGAATAGAAGCAAAAGAGGAATTAGTAAGGTTTGTATGAAATCTTGAGGTTGCAGCAGTTAGAGATGTTGATGATATGAAAAAAGTAATAAATATTTGATGATGATTAAAGTTAGTTTCTAGAAGTTTAACTAAACACGGAGAAGAATTTGATGTAGATACTGAAAATTATCATCTATCTAATAAGGAAATTATGATTATACTAGAAGCTTTAGATAAAAAATGAAAAGCTATATTTGTTACATGACATGGTGAAGAAGTAGCTTTTATTGAAATTAGTGTAGAAAAGGTTGAACAAATTATTGAAAAAAGTACAGATTTAGCAAATAAATCTGTTAATGAAATTCTAAGATTTAACCAATATTAAGTATCAGTATTGAAAAAAACTAATAAAAATGTAGGAAATTTTAAAGAGAATTTAAAATTAAAAAAAACACCAATTCAATTTGAATTGGTGTTTTTAAAAAATAATATTTTATCCTTCATAATTTGGGTCAAATCTTTTTATAAAAGGAATTAAAGCCATTATCCTAGCTCTTTTAATTTCCTTTGCTAATTTTTTTTGATTTTTTAAAGATACTCAAGAATAATATCTAGGTATAATTTTTCCAAATTTTGTTAAATATTGTTTTAATAATTCAGTATTTTTATAATCAATATTTTGTCATTCTAAGGGACATTTTTTTTCTGCCATAAATTTATTTTAAAAAATTAAAGTAAAAAGTTGTGGGTTTAAAATCAAAAAATATTTGAAACTCTTAACTTTTAATTATACAATTAGAATTTATCATCAGATAAATCATTATTACTACTAGAAGTTTTATCAAAATCAGATCTTTTATTTAAAAAGATAAGGTTAGATACAACAATTTCTGTTTTATATATTTTATCTCAATCTTCTTTTTCTATAACTCTAGTTTTTAATCTTCATTCAGCATAAACAAGCTTACCTTTTAATAAATGTTTTTCTACTCTATCAGCTAAATTTCACCAAGCAACACAGTTATGAAATTCTGCTTCAGATTTACTTTCTCCATCAGCTGTTTTAAAATATCTGTTAGTTGCAATTGTAAAAAGTGCAATTTTTTTATTATTTTCAGTATTTTTTATAACAGGATCTCTTGTTATATTACCTATAATGATAACCTTATTAACTGTTCTCATAACTCACTAAAATTAAAAAATTAAAAATTAAGAATCTTTTTTAACAAACATATATCTCCATATATTTTGATTTAAATTAAATACTTTATTAATATCTTTTAGGAAGACTCATTTGATTTCTATATCATATAAGGCATAATAAGCTTTCTCAGACTTATTAATTTTATATGCTAATTTTTTTTCTCACCATAAGTCCTCTTTTTCTACTTTTCATGAATTTTTTTCAATTATAGTAGTAATTTTCTTAAGATTTGATTTAATATCATCTTCAGAAAGAGAAGGATTTATTATTAACATTAGTTCATAATTTGCCATAATTCCTTTGGATTATTATCTTTATAAAGATCTTTATAAAGAAGGATATAAAATAAAACGCTTTTTTAAAAGCAGATGTATTTTATAAAAATATTGAATATTGTCAAAAAGAATTGCTAAAATAGCAAAAAGAAATAAATTTAAGTAGAAATAAATTTAATAATAAATATTTAATGAAAAAACTAGATTTAAAAGAAATTTTATCTAATGAGCCTAAATTAAAAGAAAAAAAAATTTGATATATAGCTATTATATGAAGACCAAATGTATGAAAATCCACTTTTATTAATACTTTAATATGAGAAAAAATATCTATAGTAAGTAAAATACCACAAACAACAAGGAATAAAATATTAGCAATTTATAATGATAAAGATAGTCAAATTATTTTTTTTGATACTCCTTGAATTCATGAAAGTAATAAAATATTTAATGAAGAAATAAATAAACAAGCAATAAAAAGTTTAAAAAATGCTGATGTTGTTTTATATTTTATTGATAGCTCAAGAAAAAAATGAAAAGAAGAGAAATATATATGATTATTATTAAATAATATTTCTAATCCTTTAATAAAAGTATATACAAAAATAGATTTAAAGTCTAAGTTTGACTTAAATAATGAAGGTATAAAAATATCATCAGAAACAAAAGAATGATTTACTAGATTAGTAGATAAAATTAAAACTTATTTAAAAATAAACATTACACCATATCCAGAAAATTATTATACAAAACAAAACATTTATTTTAGAATAAGCGAAATAATTAGAGAAAAAGTTTTTTTAAATACTAAAGAAGAATTACCACACTCAATATATATATGAGTAGAAGAAATAGAAGATAAAAAAAATATATTAAAAATAGTAGCATATATATATGCTGAAACAAATAGTCAAAAATATATACTTATTTGAAAAAGAGGAAATTTAATATTAAAAATTTCAACAGAATCAAGAATTGAATTGGAAAAGATATTTTATAAAAAAGTATTTTTAGCATTAAGAGTAAAAAGAAGTGAAAAATGGAAAAGAAATAAAAAAATAATAAAATGAATTATGAATATAAAATAAAAAAAGATTGATTTAAATCAATCTTTTTTTATTT
>CAMZKR010000098.1 GCA_947311335.1 uncultured bacterium | reverse complement strand
TATATTTATTTTTATATTTAAATTTAACATTATGTATTATTATAAACTAATATTTTTATATATAATTTCTAAATTATAATCTGTTGCATTTCATCATCATATAAAGTTAATGTCAATATTAGTCATCTGTCAAGGTTCAAGTTCAGGATTTTTTCAAGAATACTCAAAAAAGTCTTCTCAATTAATAAATATATCTTCTGATCTAATATAAATTAAATCTCATTCATTTATTGTTTTATTTAAAATAAGTTTGAATCAGTTTATTACAATTTCTATAGAATCTATATTTCATACAATAGAATTTATTTTAATAATAAAATCTAATACAACATTTGTATCAGTATCTTTAATAAAGATAGTTCAATTAAAAAGTCAGCTATTTCAAATATATTCTAATGTATTATTTTCTTCAAGATAAAAATTCGGTTCTAATGATAATATAGATAATTCAATCTCTGTTCAATCTTGAGAAAGTTTATTAACTTCTACATTATGTAAAATACATCATATTCTATATTCTCTATTTAGTATCTTTCTTATTAAAAATAATCATCTTTTATTTAATAATCTTTTTAAATTTTGTATTTCTAATATTATATCATCTATATTATTCCTTAAAATTAATAATTTAATATTTATCTCTTTTTTAGAAAAACGTGAGTTATGTATAAGTCATCAATCTATAATTGATGACTCACTTTGAAAAATCTGTTTTTCTGCTAAATTAAATATATTAGTTTCTAAAATTAAACTTCATTCTCATATATTAGTTTTACACATATCTCATAAATTAATGTATTTACCATCTACTAAAAATCATATATCAGTAAGTAATTCATTATTATATAAAATACCACATTCTCAATTTATACTATTATTATTTATTCAGCAATTATTAATCATTTTTTATAATTAAAAAGTATTATTTGTTTTTTGTGCTTTACTAATTTGTTTTCATAATAATTTTCAAGCTTTCTTTATATCAATTTCTTCTTTTATTATAAAGGTATTGTCCATTTTTACATCAGTTTTATTTTGTATATTATCTACTCATAATGAATCCTTTATATTACTAGTTGCTATATTACTTCATACGTTTCATCATGCATCTTTAATCTCATTTAGAATATCTAGCAATCTTTTAGCCTCATAATATTGTTTTCTAAAAGACTCCAGCCTTTTTTCTTCTTCACTAAGAATAAGAGTTGTAAATTCTTTTTCTATAAGTGTTTTAAGATTATTTAATTTATTTAGTCTTGTTTTAGCATCTGCAAATTTTTGTTCTTCTGCTGCTTTCTCTTCTTCAAGTCTATCTTTTTCTTCATTGTACTTTTCTAATAGCTGTTCTCTCTGTATTTTAATATCTTCTATTATTTTCTCTACTTTTGTTAGTTTTCATTTTTTTATATCATCATTTAGCTTGTCTTTATCACTTATATTTTCTTTTATTAGCTTTTCTTCATTATTTAGTTTACTAATATCACTTAATATCTGCTTATATTTTAATAAATCGTCGGAGTTATAAGTTCATCAGTAATTTGCGTCTTTTCACATATCTTTTATTTGGCTTTCACTTAATCATAAATATGTGTCATCTACTCATTTTCTTTTTAAGTCATTTAACTTTTCTTCTAACTTTTTTCTTTCCTCATATATGTCTAAGGCTGCACTACTAAGTTTGTCATCTTTTGTTTTATCTAGTTTACTTAATGACTTATCTAAACTTGATTCTAATTTTTCTAATTCCGTTGTTATACTTGATATAGACCTTGCTAATTCATCAACCTTATCTGATGCATTGTCTAGTTCAGATCATATACTATCTCCAAACTCATTTGCAGCGTTTTTTTGTGATGCTTTTAGTTCTTCTATACTTTCTATTATATTATTTTCTGAATCTAGTATCTTTTCATTTATGCTTATTATCTTTTCTTTATCATCTGCATACTCGCTTTGTAAATCTATAAGTCAATTTAGTACTCTTAATCTTTTCTTATATCTAGTATAAATATCTTTTTCTTTGTCTGCTTCTGAATTTAATCAATCTAAGTACTTCTTTTTTTCATTAAAAATAGCATTATTTGTAGCTCTAATACTTGTTTGTACTGATAGTATTTCTTTTTGTATTTGTAGTCATTCTTTTGAGCTTTTATTATATCTATTTAATAATTCTTTTATACTGTTAAGTCTTCTTTTTTTAGCTTCTAATACTTCTTCATTATTATTAGCTATAAATATTTCTTGTTCTTCTATTAGTTTTAACAATCATAATTGATCTGATAATGATAATGCTTCAGAATTTAAAACTTTTTGTCTTGCTCATCATTTGCGGCTTCATCATTTATGTCTTCATCATCAGGTTCATCAACCTAAGTCTTCCTCTGTATCTTCTAAATCATCTGTAATCTGTTTTAATACATTATTTAAGTTATCTCATGTATCTTTTATATTATATTGTTTTCAGGTTCAAGAAATATCATCTTTTCATTGCTCATAAGTGTTTAATTTACTCATGAATCATCAAATAGCACTATCTGCTAGCTTAACTCAAAATCAACTAATCTTTCTTCATATATCAAATCATTTTTGTAAATTATTAAATTTTAATCAACTTAGTTTTTTAAAACTCTGATATACTGGCTCAACAGCTCATTCTATTTTAATAAGTCAATCTACAACAGAACTATCAATTGGAGGTACTTTTATATTTCATAAAAGTTCTGATAGTCAAGGTATTACATCTGTTAATTTCTTAACTAATAAATTTATTAGTCTACCAGGTGCATTTATTAATCAGATTATAGCCTTCATTGCTATTCTAAGGATGGATTGTATGGCAGTTGGTACATTCTGAAAGGCTTCTCAAAAATTATGAGCTGCTATTTTAGCATTGTCTACTAACCAAGATAACACTACTCATATATTTTTAAATATATCTATTAATCATCATATTATTCATCCAGCTAGACTAACCATCCAGCCAAAACCAACTACTACTCATGATAAAAATATTTGTATTACTAATAATAATCAATCAAGTATTACTCAAACAAAAGAAGAGAAAGCTAAAATTTGTATTCATAAATCACTTAAAGCTAATTTTACTTTAGATGTAGACTTTCAGATTTTAGTTTGCCAAGCTTTCCACCTATTAGTGTTTACTTGTAACATTGCTTCAGTAGTATTTAACCTTTTGTTATATTCGGTAATCCTAGCACTATTCTTAACCATTTCTTCTCTTGACGACCTTACTGCCTTTTCTAATAATCAATGTTTAGCTGCAACCCTGGTAAGTGCATTTTGTACTCTTATATTTTTTCAAAATAGCTCTTGTAGTACTAACACTGATTTCTCTCATTGTGAGTTTATTCACTCTAATACTTTTATCATTGTATCAGCTGAATTTTCATTCCAAGATTTTTTAAATTCATCTGCTGTTTGTCCTATAAGTGATCAAAATATTTTTAGTTTTTCTGATGATGTTACAACTGCTGTCTGCATCATTGAAGTTGCCTTAACAAAAGCTGTTCATCATCATTCTGCTTTTATTCAAGCATCAGTAAAAGCTGCTGCAAATCACAATAAATCTTGTGCTGACATATTAGTTGTAGCTCATAATCAAGATATTTGATTCACAAAATGTAGCATTCCTCACTCGGTTGTTTTAAAATTATTTGCTAGTCAAGTTAAAGCTGATGAGATATTATCAAAATCAGTTACAGTTTGTCAAGATACATCTAATAATCTAAATAGTTCCTCTGCTGCTTGTTGTGCATCTATTCAATCTACAGTGGTTTTAAGTTGTCATATTACTTGTGTTAAAGCAATAACATTTTCTTTTTCTAATCACATTCTTCATAGTGAGGCTCCTATATTAGTTAGTTCAACTGCTGTAGTAGGCATAGTCTTTGACATATCTAAAAATGAGTCTCATATCAAGTCTAATTCTTGTTTAGTCAAGTCCATTGCTTTATTTACATTAGCAAGTGCTGATTCAAATTCAATAAAAGCATCTGCTGCTCAATTAGTTACAAAATTTATAGCTGCTATTGCTTTTTGCATAATATAAAATCATGCAAAAGCTCTTACTACAGATGATAATGATATTGAAAATTTATTAAATAGAGATGTTAATCTTCAAACTGTTTGATCTCAAGTGGTTCTAAGTCTTCTCATTCTTTTATTTGCCTCTGTGAGTTTAAAATTTATATCATTTACTGCAGTTGATACTCTTTTATATGAATCTGTTTTTAATCATCAAGCTTTTACTAATTGAGACTGTAATTTTTTTAGTTCAATTAATTTTACTTTAAGTTTAATTATTTTATTTGAAAGTTTACTAAATTCTACTCAATTTATAGACTTTCAAGTGTCTATAGCTGTTTTTTGGGCAACTGTCTTTAAAGAGTTTATCTTTTCCTTTAATTCAGATATATCTATCTTAGGCTTAAAATTACTACTTTTCTTTAATAGTTTTAACTTTTTATTAATATTATCAATTCAAGTAATTGTTTCTGATGTGTTTAAATTTATCTTAGGGTTTATTCATTCTACACTCTCTGAAAACTTATTTATTTTAGATTCTGCACTTTTTAGTTTAGCATCTAAATTATTTAAGTCTATGTCCATTGTTATATCTATTGAATCTTCTTTTAGGCTTCACATATATTTGTTTTTATATAGTAAATTTCATAGGTGTGCTATTATTTTCTATTTTTTTAATTACTCTATCAACATCTATATTTCATACTGTAAATTTAGCGTTTTTATCTTCTTTGTCATTATCTATGTTATAGTTATATTCTATAGCATTAAACATAGATGCAAGTTGAGTAAAAGTTATTTTATATATTATCTCATTTGGTAAATAGGCTCAATATCTCTCACATATTCTATCTAGTGCTGATATTAGTAATATGTTTTTACTAGAACTATTACCTACTGTTTTTTTACTGCTATTATCTTTTACAATAAGTTTGAGTAGTCATTTAAGTATTGTTTGTCAAGATATTTTAAATTCTTTTCTTGTTATTGGAATGATCTTGTTTACTGCTTTAAACATATCTCAACCTGTTTCTATTTCATTTTCTAACTCTAAAATATCTGATATAAAAGGCTCTTTAATCTTTATTTTTCTAACCTTTCAATTTAAATGTTTAATATTAAATATTAATATTCTCCTTAAAATTCTATTATTCATATTTTTTTTATTAAAAACTATAAGTTATATAGTAGTATAAGTTTTATAAGAATAAAAAAAATAAGAAGTTTACATACTTCTTATTTTTTTATTTTTCTTTAATATTATATATTTTCATCTAATAATCATAGTTTAGAACCAGATACTGACTCAAATGATAATTCAGCTCATTTAATATCTCAATCAAGGAATACATCATACATTTCTAATAGATAGTCTCAAGATAAAGTCATTCTGTCTCATCTTAAAGAAGTCTGTTTTCAATCAACTAATCATACTAGCTCTACAGCAAATTGACTCTCAACTCTTTGTATCATTTCTAATTCAATTAGTTTTCAAGAGTTTATATTGATTTCTCAAACTACATTCAATATAGCTCCTGCCGGAATAGAACCACTTGCTATTCTTGTAATTAAAGTTGTTCAAGTTCAAGTTAATGATGATGTATAATCAGTTCAATCAACATAAGTAGTACTTAGATCTTCTGATTTCACTACAATATTTTGTATTCAATTAAAGTCAGATGATCTTTCTAAGATTTCAGCATTGTCTTCACTAGATAATGCAACTGTTATATTTATAGATTTTAATTGTGCTTGTGTATTCTCTACTGTTAGCCCCAGTAGTAATCAAAGCAAATCAACATTCTTAGTTTTTAAAATTTTAAATGATATATTTCATTTAGGTTTAGTAAGTGTTACAGAGTCATTTCTACACTCTATCTTTTTTGTGTCTGAAATTCAAAAACTTCACGACGTATTCATTGCACATTCAATATCAACATATTTAGACGCTGGTGTTATCATAGTTCAGTCTGCTCACATTACATCAGGCTCTAATTTCTTTATTCTTAGCATTCCAGCAATAGTTGGAAATGCATTACTATTTAACATATTTAATGGTTAGATATTATATTATTTTTTTATACCATTCGTTAGGCATTTTCTTTAGTTCTTCTATACTTATTGAGATTTTATCTCCTGATTTTACTAATCAATCCTGAAAATGTACATCTTTTTTCATTATGATTTCTGTTTCATTACTATTTTCTTTGTCTGTTTCTGTTTCAGATTCAGTATTATTTTCTTTTTCTGTTTCAGGTTCATTAATGTTTTCTTCTTCTGTTTCAGGTTCAGTATTA
>CAMZKR010000097.1 GCA_947311335.1 uncultured bacterium | reverse complement strand
TTTTCTTCTTTAATAAGAAAATTATCTATATAAGGATTATCTTTTAATATTGAATAAATTGATTTTCAAGTTAAATAATCAATTTGTGCATCTGGATATATTTTTCTTAATTGTTTTATAAAAGGTGTGGTCATAAGAACATCACCTAATGCACCTATTTTATATATTAAAATTTTTTCCTTTTTCATTCTTCTTACTTACTAAATAAATTTTTAATTTCTATAAAAATATCTTCTACTTCTATCTTATCAATATTTTTCTCTCTATCTTCTTCAAATATACCTTCCATTACTTTTACATAAACTTTACCATTACCTTTATATATATTTATATTTTTATCTAATGGATAAGCACCAAATTTTTCTGGCATATTTGGTCCAAATAATCATATAGTTTTTGTTCACATACATGCTGCTAAATGCATTGGTCAAGTATCATTACTTATCATTAAATCTATATTTTCCAAAAAGTAAGCAAATTCTTGTAAATTAAATTTATTTACTAATGAAATTACATTATTTGAATTTATTTTATTTAATAGTTTATCAACTTGTTCTTTTTCAAAATTAGTTCAAGAAAGAAATATTACAACTTTATCCCCATATTCTTCTAATACTTTATTTATTAGACCTTCCCACTTTTCTTGTGCCCAAAATCTATCAGGTGAAGTTTCAGCTCAAGCTGTGTGCATTACAATTTTAAATTTTCAATCATAATTTTTTAAAAATTCATTTACTTTTTTTGTTGCTTTGTTAAAATATTTCAAAGGTTCTAATTTTTCAGGTATTTTATAATCAATTCAAAGGCAATTTAATAATTTTAAATATTCTATTACTTGATGTTTTCCTTCATATTTAATAGAACAATTATATGCTAATTTTCTTGATAAAATTTCACCAAATCATACTGTAAACTTTCCAAGCCACAAAGAAATTAAAGCAGTTAATCTAAAATATTCTTCTGTATCAATTATAACATCATATTTTTTAAAAGAAAAAATAAGTTTAAATATGTCTTTTGAAAATAAATTATAAATTTTATCAAAATATCATTGGTTTTTATAAACTCATAAATTTCTATTACTAGCAAGTAAATCAATTTTAGCATTTGGATAACTTTTTTTTAATTGTTTTATTAAAGGAAAAGTTAAAATACTACTTCATAAAGCCCAAATCCTAATAACTAAAATTTTTCTTGGATGTTTAATATATTTTTCTTTTTTAAATGGAAAAAATTTTAACCAGAAAAATAAATAATTTATAAATCAAAATATATATTTATCAATAAATCTTAATATTTTTACTCACATTTTAACATTTTTTATTAAATAACTCTTCTTTTTCCACAATAGCAGTTCAAACTTTTTCAACTACAATTCAACTTGCTTTATTTGCTAATTTAATGGCATCTTTTAAATCATAATTTTCTTTTAAAGCAAAGGCTATTGTAGCAATAAAAGTATCTCAAGCCCCACTTACATCAAACACCTTTTGAGCTTCAGTTGGAATATGGAAATATTTTCAATCTTTTGTAATCAAACTTGCTCATTTTGCTCACCTTGTAATTACAAGGTTTGTATTCATTTTTTTTGTAAAATCAATTCAATTTTTTTCTATTTCTTCATCTTTATTTTCCAAATTTTTTCAAATCATTTCACAAAATTCTTTAAAATTTGGTTTTACCAAATAAAAATCCTTAAATAATTCATAATTTTTTGGCTTACTATCTGCTAAAAGTAAAATATTTTTTTCTTTTGCAAAATTTTTTAATTCTTCAATCCAATTTTCAAAAACTATTCATTTATTGTAATCAGAAACTACAATTATTTTATAATTTTCTTTTTTTATTTTCTCTAAAATTTTTTCTCAAAATTTTTGATTTTCTATTTTTTCTTCATAATCAATTCTTAAAAGTTGCTGATGATAAGTATTTTCTACAAATCTATGTTTTAAAATAGTTTTAAAATTATTTACTTTTATTCAAGTAAAATTAATTTTTAATTTATTACATAATTTTTCCAATAAATTTGCATTTTCATCATTTCAAACAAGTCAAGTCAAATCACAATTTTCATTTAAACTTGCAATATTTGCAGCAACATTTGCACTTCAACCAAGTCTTAATTCTTCTTTTGTAACATTTATCAAAGGCATTGGAGATTCTGGATTAAGTCTTTTAACTTCCCCAAAAGTGTATTTATCTATCATTACATCACCAATAACTAAAATTTTTTCTTGCATTTTTTATTAATAAACTTGTAAAATTTTCTCTATAATTTTTGTAGTGCTATAATCTCAAACAACTGGAACTAAAATAACTTTTCATCAATTTTGAACATTTACATATCCTTCTTGCATAAATCAAGGATAATTTTTCAAATCTTCAAATAAATTATTTTCTACAAAATAAGAATAAATTTTTGTAATATCAATTAAATTTTCTTTTTTATCCACTAATTTTTTTTCTACTATTTCATTAAAATTTTTTAATAATTTCTTTTTATCAACTAAAACTCATTTAGTAAAATCTTCTGTAATCTCTTTGATATAATAATCTCCTCATTTCAAAACAAAGTCTGGTTTTAAAATATCAACAGGTCTAAAAGGTGTTTCATCATTAAAAATATAAATATAGTCTACATTTTCTAATCATTCAAGCATTTTAGCTCTAAAATTTTCATCATTTATTGGTCTTCAAGGCTTAGTTTTCCAATAAGGTGAATTTTTTCAATTTAATCAAACTACTAAAATATCTCAAATTTCCTTTGCTTTTCTAAAAGTCTCCAAATGTCCTGGATGAAGCAAATCAAAACAACCATTGGTCCAAACAATAGTTTTTCATTTAGTTTTTTGTTCTTCAATTATTTTTTGAAGTTCTTGTATTTTATTTTCTTGGAAAATCATAATTTTTTATTTTAAAATAAATTTTTCCACCTCTTCCCAATTTTTTGCAATAAAATCAGGTTTTTCTTCTAAATTTTCTAATTTTTTAGAATTATACAAAATAGTTTTACATCAAGATTTTTTTCAAGCAATTATGTCTTTTTCACTATCTCAAACCATAAAAGAATTTTTTAAATCAATATTTAATTCTTTTTGAGCTTGTAAAATCATTCAATTATCAGGTTTTCTACAAGGATATTTTCAAGAAAAATTTGGATGATATGGACAAAAATAAATTCAATCAAATTTTAAATCAACCTGTTTTTCAAGCTCTTTCATAAATTCCCAAAAATCTTTTTCTGTATAAAGTCATTTATCAATTCAAGCTTGATTTGTAATAACTACAAGTAAATATCAAGCATTTCTAATTTTTTTTAAAATATTTCAAATATTTTCTTCCATCAATTTACAATTTTCAGCAAAAAAATTTGGATAACAACTTTCATCTGTCAAAGTTCAATCTCTATCAAGAAAAATTGCTTTATTCATAGTTTTATTTTTTAAATAAATTATTTTCTACAACTTCACAAATTGTATGATAAATTGTCATATGACACTCTTGAATTCTTGGAGTATTGTTTGAAGGAACAATTAAATTATAATCCAAAAGTTCATTCATTTTTCATCAAGTTTTTCATGTTAATCAAATAGTTATCATTCATTTTTCTTTTGCTATTTTGATTGCCTTTATTACATTTTTACTATTTCAACTTGTAGAAATTCAAATAAAAATATCTCATTTTTGTCAAAGTCATTCAACTTGTTTTGAGAAAACTTCATCATATCAATAATCATTTCCAATTGCTGTTAAAATAGAAGTATCTGTTGTCAAAGCAATAGCTGGAAGTGATTTTCTTTCCAATTTATATCTTCAAATAAGTTCGGCAGCCCAATGTTGTGCATCTGCTGCACTTCAACCATTTCAAGCTATTAAAAGTTTGTTTCCATTTTTTAAAGCATTTTCAATAATTTGAATTACTTTTTCTAATTTTTCTTGATTTTTTTCAATGAAATCTAGCTTTGTTTGAGCTGACTCTTGAAAGTATTGTTTTGTTTGCATAGTATTAATAATTAAAAAAATAAATTATTTATTATAAAACTTCCAACTATTTTCTAAACTCTCCTCCAAACTAATTTTAGCTTCCCATGCTAATTCTTTTTTTGCTTTTTCTGGATTACAATAAACACTTGCTAAATCTCCTGGTCTTCTATCAACTATTTTATATGGAATTTTTTTTCACAAAACTTTTTCTGTTGCTTTTATCATCTCTAAAACACTTCTTGCTTCTCACACTCATAAATTATAAGTTCTAAAAAATCACTTATTATCTCCCTCCTGTAAGGGGGGATTAAGGAGGGTGATTTTTTCATAAGCTTTTAAATGTCAATCTATCAAATCAACTACATCA
>CAMZKR010000096.1 GCA_947311335.1 uncultured bacterium | reverse complement strand
TTCAAAAAGATTATTTAATTTTAAATATCTTTAATTATTTATTTAGAAATTAATAATTCAAATCATCAAAAAGGATAAATTGTTCAAAAAAATATTAAAAATAATCAAAACATAATAAATACTAAATATGTTCATCAGTTTCATAAATATTTTTCTGCCCATAAAAAATTTCCAGTCCAAGATTTTACATTTTTTCTATATTTAATTAATAAAATTCAAAAAATAATAAAAAATATAGCATATATTAATTTTATAATTATCATTTATCTACTAAGTAATTCTTTTAAAATATCTGGATTCTTTTTTAATCTAAGTAAAATATCTTTAGGTAACTTTATATTTTTTATATCAATTTTAGATCATGAATTAGATTTTATATTTAAATTTGCTCCAAGTTTTGATGTTAAATCTTCGTTAATATCACTAACTAATTTTATAATTATAGGTTTTGTAATTTCTGATATTTTATTTCAAAAATTTTTAAATAACTCATCTTTCTGATTTGAATAAGGAAAAAAGAAAAATAAAAAATATATTATTCAAGAAAAAATTAATAGCTTAATAATAAATTTAAAACGTTTGAAAAAAATTTGTGATTTTAAATTCTTATATATATAATCGATTTTTTCTTCTCATGTAATATCAGACATAAAACTCTTAATTAAAAAAATAAATTACTTAGTTTCTCACCAATTATATCATTCTCAAATATCTACTTTTAACTTTATAGGAGTATCTTTTAAAATATTTTCCATAATTTTTTTTACTTCTTTTTTTAAAAAAAACTCTTCTCCTAAAAAAACATCAAATACAAGTTCATCATGCACTTGCATAATCATTTTACTCTTTAGTTTATTTTTTTTCATCATTTTTGCAACTTCTATCATAGCAATTTTTATAATATCTGCTGATGTTCATTGAATAGGCATATTTATAGCTTCTCTTTCAGCTATTTTTTTTATTAAAGTATTTCTATCTGTTATTCATTTTATATATCTTTTTCTTCAAAACATAGTTTCAACATATCAAGTTTCTTCAGCTTTTTTTATAGTTTTATCAAAAAAATCCTTAACTTTAGAATAATTCTCATAAAACTTATTTATATAAATTCATGCTTCTTTAACTCAAGAATTTATCATTTTATTTAATCAAAAAGCACTTATCCCATAAATGACTCAAAAATTAACTGCTTTTGCTATTTTTCTTTCACTTCAAGTAATCTCTTTTTTTCAAAATATAAATTCTCAAGTTTTATTATGTATATCAAAACCATTTTTAAAAGCATTAATTAAATTTTTATCTTTAGACATAATAGCAAGAAGTCTTACTTCAACTTGTGAATAATCTAAAGCCAATATTTTTCCTTTATTCCATCTTGAAACAAAAGCTCATCTTATTTGAGAAGCTATTCATTCTCAAACTGGTATATTTTGTAAATTAGGGTTAGTACTTGATAGTCTTCATGTTGAAGTTACTGTAGAATTATATGAAGTATGAACTAAATCTTCTTCATCAAGTAAATTTATTAAACCATAAACATAAGTTGATAACAATTTTGAGAAATGTCTATATTTAACTATACTTTCTGCTATTGGAAACTCTTTTTTTAAATTTAATAAAACTTCTGAATTAACACTCCATCATGTTTTAGTTTTTTTTCCTTTTGGTAATTTAAGTTTAATAAAAAGTATTTCTCAAACTTGTTTTGGTGATTTTATATTAAATTCTTCTCAAGCTAAAGAAAATATTTCTTTTTTCAATCTTAAAATTTCATTTTCAAGTAATATTCAAATTCATTTTAAAATATCTCTATTAATTTTAACTCATGAAATTTCCATATCTTTTAAAACTTCAATAAGTGGGATTTCTATATCATATAATATTTTATTATTTATAATTCAATCTTTTTTTTGTTTTTCATAAAGTTTATTTGTAATATAAACATCTTCTACTGAATAATCAGCCGCAACAAGTAAATCAACTTCTTCAAAACTAAGTTTTTTATTATTTGTTACATTTTTATAACTTATCATTTCATAATCAAAATATTTACTTGCCAATTTATCAAGAGCTAATCATCTTACTCAAGGATCTCGAATATATTCTCAAATTAAAGTATCATAAAATTTAGCCATTTCATATTGTTAAAAATATTTTTACAATACTAATAAAACTTATTCTTTTTTCAAATAAATAAAAAACTGTTAATTAGAAATTGGTTATCTTAAGATTATTATTTTTTTTTAATTATAAAACATCATCTGTTATTTTGCTATATTCAAAAATATCTTTTCATTCAAAAAATCTTTTTAATTCTTTTTGTGCATTTTCTAAACTATCTGAAGCATGAATAATATTTCCATCTATAGTTAAACCAAAATCTCATCTAATAGAACCAGGAAGAGCTTCAAATGGATTAGTTGCTCAAGTTAAATTTCTAACTGTTTTAATAGCTTCTTTTCAAGTAACTGCAATTGCTACTACTGGTGTTCTTTGCATATATGATTTTAATATTGGGAAAAATGGTTTATTCATCAAAAAATCATAATGTTTATTTATTATAGTATCATCAAGTTTCATCATTTTAAGTCATGATATTTTCAATCATTTATTTTCAAGTCTAGTTATTACTTGACCTATTAAACTTCTTTCTATAGTATCTGGTTTTAATAAAATTAAAGTAGTTTCCATAAAAATTATGTTTTAAATATTAAAAGTTTAAAAAAGTATATTGAAAAAAAACAAAATGCAATTTTTATTTTGACTAATACTTAAAGGATAATAAAATCTATAAAATTTAAGTTAAATAAATTAAATATTATGAAATTAGAACTTTTAATGCCTGCTTGAAATTTAGAAAAAATGAAGTTTGCTTTTGCTTATGGAGCTGATGCGATTTATGTATGAGTACCTATGTTTTCACTAAGAGCAAGAACAAATGATTTTACTATGGATGATTTAAAATACGCAGTAGAATATTCACATAAATTATGAAAAAAAATATATTTTACAGCAAATATATATGCACATAATGCTAAAATAAAACCATTTTTATCTCAATTTAAGAAAATGATTTCATTTAAACCAGATGCTTTTATCATGTCTGATCCATGACTTATAAATATAGTTAGAAAAAATTATCCAAATATAACTATACATTTATCTGTTCAAGCAAATAATACCAACTGGGCTCAAGCTTTATTTTGGAAAGAATTATGAATAAAAAGGATAATCTTAAGTAGAGAGATTTCAATTAAAGAAATAAAAGAAATACATAAAAGGGTCCCTGGTATAGAACTAGAATCTTTTGTTCACTGATCTATTTGTATGGCTTATAGTGGTAGGTGTCTTATATCTAATTATTTAAGTAATAGAGACCCTAATCAATGAACTTGTAGTCATAGTTGTAGATGGGAATATAAAATCTTTAAAAATAAAAAAACAGAGGAAGAACTTGAAACCCTTACATGAAGACCAGAAGAATATAAAGAATTAAATGGTAATTTTTATTTAGAAGAAAAAGAAAGACCTTGAGAGATTATGAATATAGATGAAGATGAGTATGGAAGTTATCTTATGAATTCTAGAGATTTAATGGCAATAGATTATTTAAAGGAATTAAAAGATGCTTGAGTAATAAGCTATAAAGTAGAATGAAGAAATAAAACAGTAAATTATTTAGCTTCTGTTGGACTAGCTTATAGTGAAGCATTGAGAAAACTAGAAAAATGAGAAAGTTATGATTCAAAGAAATTAGCACAAGAATTATTTGGGATAGCTAATAGATGATATATACCGGGTTTTTTAGCTGGTAATCCAAACTCAAATGCTCAATTTTATGAAAGAAATAGTAGCTACTGAACAAAAGTATTTTTATGAATACTTAGAAATTATGATAAAGAAAACTATTTAGTAAGAGTTGAAGTAAAAAATAAATTTGAAGTTTGAGATAATATAGAAATAGTAACTCCAAAATGAATAAAAACACAAAAAATAGAAAGGATTTATAAAACAACTTTAAATCACTGAACAAAAAAAGCTTGAAATACTTTTATAAAACATAAATATAGTTTTGATATAAAACAATCTGAAGAAGTACAATCTGCTCATGGTTGAGGTTATGAAGTTTGGATAAATTGTAAAAATAACCCTTGAAAATTTAGTTTAATTAGAAAAGATTATTAAACTAAAAGCTAAAAAAAAACAGAGTAATTTCCTACCCTGCTTTTTTATTCCTCTTTTTTTCTCAGGTTATTTTAAATAACTAATAATAAATTAATTGTATATTATATAATGATGATGTCAACAATTGTATTGTTGCAGAATCAAGTTTACATTTTATTTTCTTAAAACAGTGGTATTAACAAGGGATTTTCTTGTTTAAACTTTTTTAATCTCTTTTCTGGAGATAATCAATTCATTCAGAGTCAATAGTGTCTTTTTCTTGAATTATAAAAATCAGTCCAAAGTTTTAAATCATAATTAAGTTCTTCAATTGATGATTTAAATTTCCAGTAAGCACAACAGTTTTCTTTCATTGTCCTATGGTATCTTTCAACCTTTCCATTATGTTGTGGAGTATAGGCTGGATTCTTGTTGTGATCAATTCATATATCAATTAAATACTTTGTTATCATTTTAGAAAACTCTCTTCATTGATCTGTACGAAAGGCTTTCACAGAATACTGACTTTGAGATATTACTCTCTTTACAAAATCAAGAGTAGAATACTCACTATGATCAACGTATATCCTTGATATAACAAATCTACTAGCATCATCTATTGCTGTGTATACACACAGCTGCCTTTGATATCAGTAAGGAAAACTAACGTCTAATTGTAATTCTCTTCAAGGAATATCTTTTACATATAATTTTCTCTTTTTTCTACTTCAGTGATATCAATAATAATATCTAGTTTCTGTTCTTTTTAGAATTCTATAAACTGTAGATTGATCTATCTTAATTTCATAAATATCTAATATCTCATCAGATATCCATATTGGTCATTCAAAAGGGTTTTCTTTAGCTAGCCTCATAACTTCATTTTCTAACCAATCTTTTGTTTTATTGTGGGTTTCTCAAGATTTTGGTCATGACTTTTTGGGAATGATTCAATTAATTCATTCTTCCTTATATTTTTTAAACCGTATTCATACTGTTTGACGGCTTACTTTTAAGATTTCTACTATTTCTTTTTGTTTACGTTTTTTATCTAAAACATCTTGTAATAGTTGTCATTTTACTTCTATCATAGAAAAACAATTAGGCATATATTTCTTTTATAGATATATAATTTCTTACGAAATTATTATATCAGAAATGTAAACCTAATTGCTGCAATTATAACAATATTGTGCGTTTTATACTATTTCTTTCATAAAATCTTTCATCTCAAAATATCATTTCTTATCTTTTAACCAGTTAGCACTTTCAATTGATCAAATTGCAAATCAGTTTCTAGTTCTAGCTGTGTGTTTAATCTCAATTGTATCAAAAATAGAGTCAAAATATACACTATGAGTTCATGGAATAGAACCTCCTCTTGTAGAAGTTAGATGAAGTTCATTCTCTTTTATAGGCCTTTCAGACAAAGTCTCAGTTACTATTATCTCTTTTCTATTTATGTTCTTAAGAATTTTGTTTCAAGTATTTATAAGAGTTCATGATGGAGAATCTGCTTTTTTATTGTGATGAAATTCATGAGCAAATACATCATAATCAGAAAAGTTATTCATTATCTTTGAAGCATTTTCTACCATTTCCCAAAAAAGATTTACTCAAAGAGAAAAATTTCAACTCCAAAGAATTGCTCATTTTGAGTTCTCAAAATATCGTTTTATAGTTTCAAGTTCATCATACCAACCTGTAGTTGCCATAACTACTTTCATATTATTTTCAGCATAGAACTTCATATTCTCTAGTGCTACTTGTGGGATAGAAAACTCAATTATTACATCAAAATCTACATTCAATAAATCCTCTTTCTTTGTGTTTTTTATTGGATCAATTATAGTAACAATTTCATGTCATTTTTGTTTTGTATGATATTCTATTAATTGTCCCATTCTTCAATATCCTACTATTGCTATTCTCATAATTTATTTATTAATAAATAAAATTGTCATTCTGAACTTATTTCAGAATTTATAAATTATAATCTCTTTAATAAGGTAAAATATCCTACTATTTATTATTCTAAAATAAATTCAATGGACAGTATAACTTAAATTCTTTTTATAACTCAACCCTCTTTATTATATTTATATAAAAAATTTATTGTTTTATGATGTCAATCAGGATTATTTCTCCATTCATCATAATGTTCACAAAAATTTTTAAGATTAAACTTAGTTTTAGTTTCTTTTTTATCTCAAAGATGATTTTGAAGTAACTGTAAAGAAGCTTGTTTTCAAGGAATATTTTCTATTAAGATTTTTTCTCATGAACTTAACTCTATTTCAATCAAGTAGTTTTTAATTTTACTTAATGTTTTTATATAATCTTTAAATAACATATTTATTTAATATAATATTAATAACTAATTTTAACTTTATTTAAAGCTTCTTTTAGTCTATCTATATTTTCTTGTTTTTCTGCATCATAACAGGCTGAATATCTAATAAATTGTTCTTTTTCTCCATTTATTTCACTTCAAGAAAAAGGGACTCAAACAAGTCATATTTTATTTATCATAAGTCAATTAAATTCTGTTCAAGTTTCAACTTTTTCTCAATCAACAAATTTTGGACATTTAAATAACATAAAAAATCAAGCATCTGTAGGACAAGCTAATTTTAGTCAAACTTCTTCAAATATAGGAATAAGTATATTTAATCTTCTTTTATACATTTCTTGGATTTTTCTTGTTTCATTTTTACTTTCTGGAGTATCAAAATATTTATTTAATCATACTAAAGCTGGTCAAAAAGCTCCAGAGTCTGCATTTCATTTTATTTTTGTTAATTCAGATATAAAGTCTTTAGATCAAACCGCAACTCAAACTCTCCAACCACAGGCACTAAGAGTTTTTGAAATAGAAAAAAGTTCTATCCAATCAAGCTCCTTATAATCTTTTGCAACTTCTAAAAGTGGTATATGATTTTTATGTACTACTGAAGAATAAGCTCAATCATTAACAAGTCTTATATTATTTTTAATTGCATAATCAATTATTTCTTCCCATTCTTCTCTTGAAGCTCAAACTGGACAAGGATTTCAAGGTTTAACTACAACTATAAGTCTTGGTTTTTCTCATTTTGGCAAGTTTGAAACTTTTAATTTAAAATCCTCATGAGAATAAATAGGCCAAATAAAAGATTCTTCTCAAAGATATCATGCCCAAGTACTTACTACATCATAAGCTGGAGTATTTACCATATATCAATTATTTTTAAAACTCTCTTTTCTATTTGCTCAACATGCAATAGGTAAAAGTCCTAACATCGGTTTTTCTCAAGGCAAAATTAAGCTGTCAATATGAGGATATAAATCTATATCAATTTTACTATGATGTAATATAAGTTTTCTATTTAATCATTCTGGTGAACAATTATCCCAATAATTATGATTTTTATTTTCATCACTTAATATTTCTTTAGCTACTATTTCTCTAAGAGTTTTTGGAGGAATAGTATCTGGTTCTCAAACAGCTATATTTAAACTACTTCAAATACCATTTTCTAGCTCATATTCTCTTACAAGTTTTTTTATTCCTTGAAAAAGATTTTCTCATGATTCTAGTAAGTATTTCATAAATTTTAATTAATAAATAATATATAAAGTATATGTAAATTAAAAATATGATAAATAAAGTTATTAATTTTTTTCTTGACAACTATATTATTTAATATATAAATAAGATTATTAATGTCTTAATATTTATATGAATAAAATTAAATTTAAAAATAGCGCTAATAAAGAAAACTCTTGAGCTATTAAAAAAGTTACAACAACTATATCACTATTAGTATTTTGAACTATGTTAACATCATGTGGAAATATAAATGAAATAAATGCAAATTTAGGTATCCCTTATAATGATTGTATTTGAAGAAAAATCACTCCTTGAAAACCAATTCATTGAATAAGTGGATGTATTCATTGTCATAAACCTTGTCCAATAAAAATTAAATAATTATTTTATTATTTCATTTCTTTTTTATTGAAGAAAAATTTCTAATTATTCATATAATGTCAACTACTACTGTATAAAGCCCTAATAATAAAAAATGGATTGTCCAAAAACTCAAAGAAATTCAATGAATTATTTTAGTTATTTTATCTTTTTTAAATAAAAAGACTACTACTGCTAAAATAATTCAAACAAACCCCATTATTTGTCAGATAGTATTTATTTGATAAGCAATTTTTAAGTAATTTATCATTTACTATATTAAAAATAACTAATATAACCAAATGCGTTTTAAAAGCTACAAGCAAAAGAATAATAGTTATATATTATCTTGTTTTTATATTGTTTGGTAACATTTTAGCAATTCAAACTCTAACAGCTCAAGCTGTAACAGCTAATCAAGCTCATCTTGATTTTATTACATGAGGTAGAGGCTCTTTTAAAAATTCAGTTTCAACTACAGCTAAGTTAGATGTTCCTGATAATGTTCATAAATCAGAATTTACAGGAACACTTTCTATTCAAACTTTTAGTTTCAATTTTCAATTAACTAAATTCATCTTTCATAAATAACGTAAAACTTGCCTATTTGTTTTTGCTTCTTCTGCTTTTTCTTGAAAATAATTATCTTCTTCTTGTATTGCATTTAAAAAATCTTCTCATTTTAAATTAGTATATTTTTCTGGTATCATAGGTTCTACTTCTACATCTTCTATATTTACATCATATCAAGAATATCTAGCTAATATAATAAGTTTTCTTGCCACATCTAATCAATTTAAATCATCCCATGGATTTGGTTCAGTATATCATTTTTCTTTTGCTTCTTTAACAATTTTAGAAAATGATTTTTCTAGTTTTTCAAGTTCTGATAATATATAACCTAAAGTTCATGAAAATACCCCTTCTATTTTTTGTATTTCATCTCTTATTTTATCTGCTCTTTCTTGTACAAAGTTTAATATTCATGCCCCTCACATAACAGTTGTATTTGTATCATATCTTCAATTATATGAAGTCATATACTTAAAATCTTCTATTCAATATAAAGATATTGGATTTTTATTAGCTGTTACTAAGAAGTTTTGTGTATCTGAAATAAGAGTCTTATGAAATTCTAAAAGTTCTTTTTTTCAAGCTGTAACATCAGCAAATACAACTTCTCCATCAAGTCATTCTTTTTTTATTAATTCAAGTAAATAAGTTAATTTATTATATTCTTTTCAATTTTTCTCAAATTCATTATTTGCTTCTTCTTTTCATTTTATAATTTCTTCTAAAATATTCTTTTTTAGTCATTCGGAGCAAAATATAAACTTCTTTGAATTTGCTACTCATATAATTTTTGAAGGGTTTATATGATTAATTTTAGAATCTTTATTAAAAATTTGAGAAACAAGTTCTTTTCAAACATTACCAGATGCTCCAAGTATAAATATCCTTTGTTTCATAATAATATGGTTAAAATATAGTGAAAAAGTTAAATATAATTTT
>CAMZKR010000095.1 GCA_947311335.1 uncultured bacterium | reverse complement strand
TAAGAAATAATTATTATATATAACCTGAAACTAGTTCAATATAATAAAATAATATTTCTCTTTACCTATTTTCAATTGCTATTTTTAAAATTTCAACAGCATTTAATGCTGCTCCTCTAAGAAGTTGATCTCAACTAATAAAAAGTTCTATTCATTTATTTCAAAATATTAAATTTTTTCTTATTCTTCATACTTCTACATTATATTTTCCTGTAGCATTTAATGGCATTGGATAAATATTGTTTTCTATATTATCTTTTAATTCAACTCATGAAGAATTCTTTAGTAATTCTTTTAATTCTTCTATATCCACTTTTTTTTCTGTTTCTAAAACAATAGATTCACTATGAGCTCTAAGTGTGGGAATTCTTACTGCTGTACAACTAATATTTATATTATAATCTCAAAATATTTTATGAGTTTCCCAAATTACTTTCATTTCTTCTTTTGTATAATCATTTTCTTGAAAACTATCTATATGTGGTATTAAATTAAAAGCAATATTATATGCAAAACTTTCTGCTTTTGCTTCTTTTTTTTCAAAATATAATTTTGTATTATCAAGTAATTCTTGCATTCCTTTTGCTCAAGCTCAACTTGTAGCTTGATAAGTAGACATTATAATTTTTTTTAATCAATATTTTTTATATATTGGATATAAAACAACTGCAGCTATAGCTGTTGTACAATTTGGATTTGCAATTAATTTAGCATTTTTCACTGCTTCTGGATTTACTTGTGGAACTACAAGTGGAACATTATCTTCATATCTAAAAGCTGAAGAATTATCTATTACTACTACTCACTTTTTTATTGCAATATGAGCATATTTTTTAGAATTATCTCAACCTGCTGAAAAAAGAGCATAATCTAATCCATCAAAGAAATCATCATTAACTTTTTTTATTTTTATATTTCATAAGTATGTTTTTTTTATCTTTCAAGCACTCCTAGTAGAAGCTCAAAGTCTAAGTTCTCATACTGAAATAGTTAATTTTTCTAAACATTTAAGCATTTCTTCTCAGACTGCTCAAGTTGCTCAAACAATTCAAATATTTATTTTCTCCATAATTATTTTTTTATAAAAGTATTGTGTAATACGTTGACTGCTTTTTTCATATGAATTGAGTCTATTCCAAAAATAATTGCTCTTTGTAATCTTCATTGAGAAATCATTTCAATATTTATTCAATTATCTCATAAAACTTTAGTGGCTTTTGCTATAAGTCAAACTCTATCTTTCATATATTGTCCTACACAAAATATAAGTGATTTATTTTTTTTATATTCAATAAATTCCATATGAGTATTTTTTGACATTCAAAATTCTTTTTTTATTTTTGCTGTCATTTCTTCAATTTCCTTATCAATTAATCATTTTCAATCAATAGTAAAAGTAACTTCTGTTTCAGAAGCAGAAACTATATCAACTGAAAAATAATCATCTACTATTCAAAAAAGTCTAGTTAGTATTCATTTCTCAAACATTTTTCAAGAACTAATTGAAAAAAATACTATATTTTTTCTTCATCAAATAAACTCAACTCAATTATTTACTTCACATTCTATTTCTCCATTACTAATCCATGATCAATCACTATCTTTTAAAAACGGATCATAAAGATGTATTTTAATTCAAGCTTCTTGTACTTCACTTCTAAGAGTTTGATGATGTAAAAGTTTAGCTTGGGCTCAACAATCTCAAGTTATTTCTCTAGCTGCTAAATAATTTAACTTTTTTATTAAAATTGCATCTCAAGAATTATCTAATATCTTAGGATCCGCACTAAGTAAACCTTTTACTGATTTTTGTATTTCTAAAATTACTTTATAATTTTTATTTGCCAATCATACTGCAGTGATAGCTGCAGTTGCATCACTATATCATCTTCAAATTGTTTTTTCTATTCATTTTTCAAATATTCATATATAACCAGATAAAACTGGAATATAATTGTTTTTTACGTTTTTTTCAACTATATCTCAAATTTTTCTTGATAATATATCAAATATTTCTTTTTCATTTTTTCATTTTAATTCCCATACTCTAACTAAACTAGATAAATCAATACTTTTTGAACAAATTCTATTTTCAGAGATTGTATCAATCACTGAAGAATATATTTTACATGAAATAATTTCTCAAAATCCTACTATAGGAAGTATTTTATCTAATTTTAAATTTATAGAATAATCATTTCAAGAATTTGGAATCAGTGTTTTATTTTTTGATTTTATGTAATATAAAATATTTTCTTTAAATAAAATAAATTCTTTTTCTATTAATTTTATTATATTATTTTTTTTACATAACAATTTTTCTTCTAAAATATTTAAGTGAAATAGTTTAAGTTTTTGCATTAAATCTAAAACTTTTTTCTTTTCTATTTTATTTTTACTTAATAATTTTCAAATTTTTATTAAACAATCTGTAGTATTAAAATCTGGTGAACGAATTGCTGAAACTATAACAGTTTGCTTCTTTCAAATTTTAAAATCTTTAAATATATTTTTTGAACTTCATCCAAGTTCTGCAGCATTCTCTCCCCCTAATTTTTTAATTAAAAAATTCTCTTCATAATTCATAGTTTATGATTTAAAGTTTTATATAAGCCTATTTATAATAAAAAAAAATTTTTTTTCAATTTAAAAAAGAAAAAAGAACTTATTAAAAATAATAAATTCTTTTTTCTTTTTTATGCTTATTTATTTTAAATTATATTTTTCAATATATTTTTATAACTTGCTTTTACTTCTGATAAAAATATACCTGAATTAAAACCAGTTATGTTTTGATAAGTAAAAACTCATCATGCTATTATCAAAAAGGCAACAAAAACCTTTGTTAACATAAAATTTTTCATACTAATTCTGTTTAAATAATAATTTTGTTGTTTATAAAAATTTCATTTTATAAATTTTTTTCTTAATTTATTTTTAAAAATAAATTTATTCATTTTAATTAAGCTTAAGATATATTTATGAGACCTCATAATTGAATACGAGTCTTTTTATTTTTTATTGCTTTTATTTATCAAAAATATATCATAAAGCTTCTTCATCTTTGTTTATTGCTAATTCAACAATTTCATTAAATTCTAGCATATTAAATTGACGTTTCTTAAAAATGTTTTTAATCAAAACTTTTTTTAGATATATTATAAAAGAAAAGTCTAATACAATTAGTATTATTTATAAAGATATTTATGAAATTATTAAGATTTTTCCTTTTCTTAATATTATATACGAGTTATTTTAAAAAATATTGCAAAGAGTTAAATTTTATTGATTAATAAAACAATAAAAACCTAAATATTAATTTTATAATAAAAATTTTGAAAATAAAATTATATTATTTTTTTTATAAAATCATTCATATCTCTTTTAAAATGAGCTTTTATATTTTTTTGTTTTTTTATTCAATAATGAAAAAATTCAATCTCTGAAGCATGTAAAGCTTGTCTTTTAAAATCTAGATTTCTAGATAAATAACTATTTAATTTTTTATCTCAATATCTACTATCTCATATAATTGGATTTCATAAATAAGCCATATGTACCCTTATTTGATGCATTCTTCATGTTTCAATATTTATTTTAATTTTAGATATAAATTGTTCTGAAGAAGTAGTTTTAAGTTTATATTCATTTAAAACTTTAAAATAAGTTATTGCTGTTTGTCCTTTATTTGATACTTGAATTTTATTTTCATTTTTTGCTTCCTTTATTCTTAGAAGTTTTTTAGTTATAGTTCAATTTTTATTTCTAAGTCTTCACTTAACTAGTGCTATATATGTTTTTTTTATTTTTTTATGACTTTTAAAATCTTCTACTAATTTTGATAATATATCTTTTTTCTTAGCTATCATAATAATTCCTGAAGTTTCTCTATCAATTCTATGAATTAAAGAAGGTGAAAATGTTAAAGTATTATACTTTTTTCAAAGATAATCTTTAACTTGATAAATAAGTGATATTTCTTTTGTTTTATAATCTCATGGATGGACATTTATTCATGGGTTTTTATTTATTATAATTAAATGATTATCTTCATAAAGAATATCTTTTTTATTTA
>CAMZKR010000094.1 GCA_947311335.1 uncultured bacterium | reverse complement strand
TTTAATAAAAAATAATTTATGGAAATAATTTCACAATTAAAAACAAATAGAAATACTCTAATCCCTACAGTAATAGATAAAACACCTACTTGAGAAAGAGCTTATGATATATATAGTAGATTACTTGAAGATAGAATTATTTTTCTTTGAGAAGCTATAGATTCTACTGTTGCCAATACTGTTATAGCTCAACTTCTTTTTTTGGAAAAAGCTGATTCTAAAACTCCTATAACTATGTATGTGAATTCTCCAGGATGACATGTAACAGCATGACTTGCTATTTATGATACTATGCAATATGTAAAATGTCCTATAGTAACAGTTTGCGTTGGAATGGCAGCGTCTATGTGATCTATAATTCTAGCTTGATGAGAAAAGTGAAAAAGATATTCTCTTCCCCATTCTGAAGTCATGATTCATCAACCTTTATGATGAGCAGAATGACAAGCTACAGATATAAAAATAGCAGCAGAACATATACATAAGACAGGACAAACTCTTTATAAACTTTTAGCTAAAGATACAGGACAAAAAATAGAACAAGTAGAAAAAGATTGTGATAGAGATAATTTTATGTCAGCAAAAGAGGCTTTAGAATATGGTTTAATTGATAAAATAATTTAAAATCACATCTTATTTTTTGTTTTTTCTACTTCTTCTTCAACTAATCAAATTCAATTAATTATATCTTGAGGTGTAATTAATTTAGATTTAGGGTTGTCTATTCTAGAATAAGCAAAACTTAAAACAGCATTATTTATAAGTTGTTTAATAAATCTTCATGATTTTCATTTAGTTTTTTTAGCTAAAAAATTATAATCTATATCTTTAAAAATTTGTGATTGGGATTTTTTAATTTTTTCTGATATATATAAATTAAATAATTTAATTCTTTCTTTATTATGAGGTAATCAAATTTCTATTTTTTTATCAAATCTAGATAATACAGGACCATCAATAGCCTTTAATCTATTGGTTGTAAAAAATACAAAAATATTTTTCATTGAATTTTCATTAATTCAATCCATTTCTTGAAGTATAACTGAAGTCATTCATTCTTTATGAGTTTTTGTATCATCTCTTTTTTCAAATAATCAATCAGCTTCATCAAAAAATAATACTACTTTTCTTCCTTTACTTGCTATTTTTTTTGCATTTGTAAATTCTTTTTTAATATTTTTTTCATTACCTCAAACCCATTTATTTAATATTTTATCCGGGCTTATAGATATAAAATCTGCATCTATTTCATTTGCTATTTTTCTTGCAAATAAAGTTTTACCAGTTCAAGCAGGTCAATGAAGAACAGTTCATTTTGGAATTTCTACTCAGTATTTTTGAAAATGTTCCTCTTCTTTAAATAATTTTTTTAACATTTTAAATTCTCTCATCTCATTATCACCTAAAATTATATCACAATTATTAACTTCTTTTTCTGATTTTTCTTTTTTAAGGTTCTTTTTTTCTCAATTTTCATCATTTCATTCAACACCTAGTCATGCACTTCAATATCCCCAATCTGAACTTTCAATCTTTTCAAATATAGTTTCAAGATTAAAATAATGTCTTTGTTTAGGTGGTCAAAATTTACTATAAATTTTATTTATAGTATCTTGAACTGTAAGTGATTATTTAAACATAGATAATTCTAGAAATTGAGTAGAGGTTATTTTATCTTTTCTTCTTTTAGCATAAACTTCTAAAGTATAACTTTGAGAATCATTTCATTCAAATCTTATTGTATCTAAATATGCTTTTATCTCTATATGATCATTATTATATAATGTAAAATAATTTCAATCTCTTAAATATCATTGTTCTTCAAAATGTTTTATTAATTCTTGTTTATCTACTCATTTTTTTCAAAATTTATTACATTGAATTTTAAAACTTATATTATTTTGAAAATCATCATCAAAATCATTAAAGTATTTAAACTTTCATTCTTCAACTTCATTAAGTTCATTTAATGCTATTGTTAAGTTTATTGAGCTTATATAACTATCTATTTCTTCTCCATGAGAAATACTATAACTATCAATTCACATAAATCTAATTATCTCTAATAAAATACCAGAGTCTATAAATCCTAATGAAAATCCAGACCTTTTAGCATCATTTTCTATAGATTTATCTAATCTATTTATCAAACTTTCCATTTCTTTATAAAATTCTATTTTGTTTGTTATATTAGGGAGAATAGTTCAATGAAGCAATAATCTTTCAATCCTTTTATTTAATGGTAACAAATATAAATCTTCTTCTTCTATAAAATCTTCTTCTATATCTCATACGCAATTTTCAAGTTTATCTTCATAATATTCTATTTTAGTTGTAAGAATTATTATATCTTCTAAACTCATTCAAGAAATATAACTATTCAAAAAATTATGCAACATAATTTTTTGAAGTTTATTCTTTTTTAAACTTTGAGGTAAAGCAGCTAATAAAATAATTCTTATTGAATCACTTACATCAGATATCATTAAATTTAAATCATCTTGATTTGTATTTTTTATAATCTCCCTTATTTGAGATATTCTTCTTTTATTTATCTTATTATGCATATATAAAAATTCTTATAAATATTATTTATCTTTAATAGATCATAATTCTCATAAGACTATTGTCAATTTTATGTTAAAATTTATTTTAGAATTATTTTTTATAAATGTCAGTTATATTTTATTTTTCTCATTTCTTTCCCAAAAATATATAAATATAGTTGTAAAAATAAAAAAAGTTCAGATTCAAATCAAAGATAATTTTAAAATATTTTCTAAAGATAAATTTATATTTTTAAAAAAGAATAATATGATAAGTAATCAAGATATTCTTCAAATCCATAATATTATTTTTATTCTTGTTATTTTATTCATTTTTATATTATAGGTTCTACAAAATCATCTATTTTCTCAACAACATCTTTTTGTTCTTTTTTAAGTTCTTTTTTAGCTTGTAATAAATCTCTAGCATATTTTTTTCTAGATAAATTATATAAATCCTTTATATAATTTACTCAAATCTCAATATCTGGTACATAAATACTTTTTAAAGAGAAAGGATCTTTTACTTGTCAATGAACAAGTAATTTACAATAAAATTCTCTTTGATTTAAGTTAGATAAATCATAACTTTTTAAAAAAGGATCAAAATGTTTTTCCATATATATAGCATCTTCACTACTTATTCTAAAACTTACTAAAGTTCAAACATTTCAAAATAAAGCATCACTTAAATTATCGGGGATTTGTTTTATATATTGATGAGCTACAGCAAGAGATAAACCATATTTCCTAGCTTCACTTAAAATTTCTCAAAAAGTATCTGTTGCAAAATTTTGAAATTCATCTACATATAAGAAAAAAGGTGTTCTATCTTGTTTTGTAAGTCATTGCCTTCACATAGCAGCTTGAAATATCTTAGTCACAAACATCGCTCACAAAAATCACATAATTTCTTCTTGTAATTTTCATTTTGGTAATTTTACAAGAAGTATCTTTTTTTTATCCATTACTTCCCTAAAATCAAGTTTATTTTTATGACTTGCAAATATATTTTTTAATATATCTATTGATAATATTTGTCATACCTTATTTAATATAGGCATTATAGCTTCTGTATTAAATTGTTGACTCCATCAAGCAAACTCATTTGTCCAAAAATTTCTAACAACATCATCGTTTATTTCTTCTATCATATCATATCTAAAATCTTTATCTGTTAATGCTCTAATTATATCAAATAAAGTAGATTTTGGTTTATCAAGTAAAGCTAAAAATATCATTCTAAGTACATGTTCTAATTTTGGATTCCAATTCGCTCAAAAAAATTTATGAAAAATATCTATAAATCATTTTGCTAATACTTGTTTACTCTCCCCTTTTTTAATATCAAGAGGATTAAAACAAAATGGATACTTCTCATCTGTAGGATCAAATATAATAACATCTTTTTTTCTACTTTCTGGAATATGAGTCATAACCTCTTCTATTAAATCCCCATGTGGATCAATAAGCCCTAGTCAATTTCAATGTTTCAAATCATCTATAACTAAACTAGTTAAAAATTTAGATTTTCAAGTTCAAGTTTTTCATATCACATAAATATGCCTGAGTCTATCTTCATCATAAGTTCATATAGGTACTTTGATACTTCTAAAATCAGAAGTTCATATAATATTTACATCTAAAGGATAACTTTTAGGTATAATCTCTCAGTTTTTTAAAGTATAATAATCAAAAGTAGGAATTCATATAGGAAGAGATAATTTCTTTGCTGTAACTTTTAAAAGTGATGTTTCATTATTTGGTTTATTTGGGAAATGAAAAACACTAGATATTTCTTCTGCTGTAGATATATATTCATTTTTAACTTCCTTTATATTAAAAGGTTTTATTTTATTTATTTGAGTATGGATTTTTAATTTAAATTGATTTAGTGGATAATTTTTAAAAACTAAAAAATTATTAAAAAGAGCTTTCAGTTTTCATTTTGCTATAGTTTTTGTCTCTCCTTGAACTATTATATAGAATTTAGTTTTAAATAAATCTTGTTCTAATTTATACTTAAAATATTCTTTTCAAGATTTCTTCCATCATTTTTGAATCTTATGGTTTAATATATATTTAAAAAAAGTAAAAAATAATTTCAATTTAAATAAAATATATTGTAATTTAGATTTTATAAAAAATATAAAACTTTCTCATACAAGTGGTGTTAATTCAACAAAAACTCATACTTTATCTTTTATAATTCAGAAATTCCCAAAACTTCTAAACATATTAAAAATAAACTCTGTTTTATCTGTTGTAGAATAATTAAAAGGATAAAACCAAGAATTTTCTAATTTAAGTTCTCCAATTACAGTTCTTTTTTTATCAAAATCCCACACTCATTTATTATCTAATATAATTTGAAACTCATTAAAATATGTATAGAATTGTGATTCAAAGGCTTGATAAGTAGATGTATTTGAAGTATAACTATAAAATATCTCTCATCATTTATAATTTATTCAAAAAACCATCTTCTTATTTTCTAAAGTTTTTCATATATCTTTTAAAAACTCATAAACATATTTTCTTCATTTTGTATATGAATGATAAACTTTAATAAGATGTGTTTTATACATAATTTATTAATTTATTTTAAATTTCATTTTCTTCTACAATATCATTTGGAGTAGATAATGTATCTAATATATCAGAAACTAAATTAGTTCTAATTCATTTAAATGGGAAATCTGTTTCATTAGAAGATTGTTCTTTTAGGTGATTTTCATCTTCTAGTAATTGTGATTTCATATTGCTTAATAAAAAAATAATTATACATATTAGTATAATTATTTTTTTATTAAAATCAAATTAGTTGACAATGTGTTATAAATATTTTCTATTA
>CAMZKR010000093.1 GCA_947311335.1 uncultured bacterium | reverse complement strand
TAAATGGACTTATACTCATATATTATAATATTAATAGCCTTAGTTATAATAGTATTTTTAACTATAAAATTATTAAGAAAAAGAAATGATTTTAACAGAACATTAAAACTAACTTTTTTAAGAATAACTTTACCAAAAAAAGATTCTGATTTAGATGAAAAAAAAGAAACTCTAAAAGATTTTAAAGAAGCTGTTTCTATTATGGAACAACTCTTTTCTTCACTTAAAAGTATATATAGTTGAAAAATATTAAAAAAAATACTATGACAAGATTTATTAAGTTTTGAATATATTGCTCATAAATGAGAAATATTATTTTATATAGTTGCTCCAAAAAATTATAAATATTTAATAGAAAAACAGGTTAATTGATTTTTTACAGATGCTATTATTGAAGAAACAACAGAAGTAAATATTTTTAAAAATAGAAAATATTATGAATGAACTTATTTATATACACCAAAAAATTTTTCTTTTCCTATAAAAACATATCAAAAATTAGAAAGTGACCCCATAAATAATATAACAAATGCCCTATCGAAACTTGAAGAAGATGAATCTGCTGCTATTCAAATTCTTTTAAAACCTATAAAAGATGATTGGCAACAAGATTGTTCACAAGCTTCATCAAAAATTATGAAATGAAAATCTATATGATTTTCATTAAACCCTATAAAATTTTTATTAAAATTATTTGAAATATTATTTTCTTTTTGATGAGAAGAAGATAAAAATTCTATAACTGATAAAGAGGAAAACCAAACTTCAGCTTTAACACAAGAAAGAGCAAAAACAGTTGATGAAAAATGAGATAAAACTTGATTTCAGGTTATAATAAGGGTTATTGCTACATGAAATAATAAAGCTATGGTAAAAAGTGAACTTATAAATATTATTAGTTCTTTTTCTCAATTTTCATACCCTGATTTTAATAAATTTAATTACACAATTAGACATAATAAAAATAAATTAATAAAAAATTATATATACAGATTTTTAAAAAAACCTATATTAATAAAAAATATGATTTTAAATACTGAAGAATTAGCTAGTTTGTTTCATTTTCCTCATATAAAATATAATAAAACTCCTGAAATAAAATGGCAAAATTTTAAAATAGTTAAAGCTCCAAATAATTTACCAAAAGAATGACTATTACTTTGACATAACATATATAGGTGAGTCAAAAAAGAAATAAGAATAAAAAATGAAGATAGATTTAGACATTTTTACCAAATAGGTCAAACAGGTACTTGAAAATCAAGTATATTTCAAGTAATGATAAGACAAGATTTTAGAAACTGAGAATGAGTATGAGTTATTGATCCACATGGAGATTTAGCTCGTGATGTTTTACCTTTTATTCCAAGAGAAAGAGCTGATGATATAATCTATTTTGATCCATCAGACTTACAAAGACCTATGTGATTAAATATGCTTGAAGCTCACAGTGAAGAAGAAAAGGAATTAGTTGCAATGGATGCATTAAATATAATGATAAAATTATTTGGTAATGAGATTTTTGGACCAAGATTACAAGATTATTTTAGAAATGCAGTATTAACACTTATGGATTATCCAAGTTGATGAGCTATAACAGATGTGGTTAGAATGTTTACTGATATAGATTTCCAAAAAGATCATATAAGACACATTAAAAATCCTATAGTTAAAAATTGGTGGGAAAAAACTTATGCATCTATGTGAAATAGAGAAAAGGCTGAAATTATACCTTATTTTGCTGCTAAATTTGGTCAATTTATTACAAATAAAATGATGAGGAATATTATAGGACAAGTAAAATCAAGTTTTGATATAATGGATATAATGCAAAATAAGAAAATATTGCTTGTTAATCTTAGTAAATGAAGACTTTGAGATCTAAATTCAAAACTTCTTTGAATGATTCTCGTTTCAAAAATACAAATGGCAGCTATGAGAAGAGATAATATAGCAAGAGAAAACAGAAAAGATTTTTTCTTATATATAGATGAATTTCAAAACTATGTAACTGATTCTATAGAATCTATATTATCTGAAGCTAGAAAATATAGACTTAGTTTAAATATAGCTCATCAATATTTATGACAATTAGAACAAAGTGATGCCTTAACTAAATCTAGTTTAAATTTAAAACAAGCAATATTTTGAAATATTTGATCTATAATGAGTTATAAGATTTGACCTGAAGATTGAGAATTTATGAGTAAATATTATGCTCCAACCTTTTCTGATCAAGATCTTGTTAATATGGATAAGTTTAAATCCGTTATGAAACTTTCTATAGATAATCAACCTACTACTCCTTTTTCTATGATTCCAGTAAATGCTTATTTAGAAAAATGAGATGATAAAATAGCAAAAGCTTTTGTTGAACTATCAAGATTAAAGTATTGAAGAGATATGAATTTTGTAAATAAAGAAATAGAATATAGAATCTGATCAGTATAAAAATTCATTATTTTATTTACTACTTGCAATTTAATATTTTTTTAATATCCTAAATTAAAGAAAATATTTATTCATATAGAGATATCCGCTTAAACCTCATATTATTATTATTTTCTTATTTTATTTATCATAACAAAGCAATTAAATGATAATAGATTGAAAAAAAATATCTAATTCTATTTATACAGGTATAAAACAAAAAATCGAAAGATTAGAAAAAAAACCTATACTTGGAGTAATACTTGTATGAGAAGATGCTGTTAGTTTAAGATATATAAATCAAAAAAGAAGGTTTGCTAGTTTTGTATGAATGTGATTTGCATTTAAACAATTAGAAAAAAATATTAGTGAACAAAAATTACTTAAAACAATAAATGAATTTAATGAAGATAGAAATATAAGTTGATTTATTGTTCAACTACCTCTTCCAAAACATTTAAATTCAAAAAAAATACTTAGTACTATAAACCCTAAAAAAGATGTTGATTGATTTAATCCAATTAATATGTGAAAAGTACTTATTTGAAATGATTCATGACTAGTACCTTGTACTCCAGCCTGAATAATGGAACTTTTAAATTCATTAAAAATAGATTTGGTATGAAAAAATGTGACTATAATTTGAAGAAGTAATATAGTATGAAAACCTATAGCAGCCCTTTTAATTAATGCGTGATCTACTGTTACTATATGTAACAGTAAAACAAAAAATATATATAATTTTACAAAAGAATCAGATATTGTTATCTCTGCTACTTGAATTCCTAAAATTCTTAAACTTGATATGATAAAAAGTGAAACTATAGTTATAGATGTATGATTTTCTATTATTAATTGAAAAGTATTTGGTGATGCTGATTTTGATAATATAAATATTGCTTGAATAAAAATAACTCCTGTTCCTGGTTGAGTATGACCTTTAACAGTTGCTATGCTTATGAAAAATACATTAAAAGCTGCTATTTGATTATGAAAGATTTAAAGCTTATTATTTCATCTGTATTAATAATATTATCATTCTTTATTTGATATTTATTCTGTAAAAAAGAATATGAATTCAAATTTAAAAAAATAAAAAATCAAAAAAAATATATAAATATTGATACAAAAAAAAATAATATAAATATTATTAATAAAAATGAAAATATTATTATCTTAATTAATGGAAAAGAGAATACACAAGATTTTATTAAGTTAAATTAATATTTCTTTATAAAAAACTTTGACTTTAAAAAGTTTTTTAATAAAATATGTTTCGCAAGATAAATTTGCGGGTGTAGCTCAATTGGCTAGAGCATCTGCCTTCCAAGCAGAGGGTTGTGGGTTCGAGTCCCATCACCCGCTCCATTTCTTGTTAAACTTAGAAACTAGAGCTTAGAATCTTGTAATAAACTAAGTCTAAATACTAAGTTATTTTTTTTGAAAAACCTAAAAAATTAGGGCGTATAGCTCAGTTGGTTAGAGCGCACGACTGATAATCGTGAGGTCGGTGGTTCAACTCCACCTATGCCCACCATTTAAAACAAAAGCC
>CAMZKR010000092.1 GCA_947311335.1 uncultured bacterium | reverse complement strand
TAAATAATATTTGAATATGTTTATTGGAATTAAATAAATATAATGAAGCTATATTAAAATTTGATGAAATTTTAAAAATAAATAAAGATTTTTTAATAACTATTTATAATAAAGCATTAGCTTTAAAATGATTATGAAAAATAAAAAAAACATTAATATTATTAGATCAAATTATTAAAATAGATCCCCATTATAGTGAAGCAATTGATGAAAGAAATAAACTAATGGAATATAAAAGATAAAATTATGGCAAATATTTGATATATACAAGTAAATAGATTTTGTAATAATAAATGTCATTTTTGTTCTAATCCATCAAATGGAGATAATATATCTTATAAAAGAGGAAAATTACTTATTGATGATTTTAAAAAAAGAAATTATAGTTGAATTATTTTTACATGATGAGAACCTACATTGTCATCAGATTTAAAGAATTGGATAAAATATTCAAATAGTGTATGAATGGATTGTAGAATTATATCAAATGGCATGGCCTGTTCAAGTTTTGAATATGTAAAAGAATTAAAAAAGGTGGGATTATCTTTAATCCACTTTTCTTTATATTCATATATTGAAAAAATACATGACTTTTTGACAGCTACTCCAGGGAGTTATAAAAAACTATTAAAAGCAATACAAAACACTTTAAAATTATGAATAACAGTGCAATTAAATTGTGTTATAAATAAGTATAATCAGAATCATTTAGATAAAACAGTAAAATTTGTATGAAAAAATTTTCCACAAATAAAGCATTTTGTTTGGAATAATTTAGATCCATTAATGATGAGAAAAACAAGTATAGCAAAATCAACTTTACCTGATTTTAAGATTGCATGAGAAAATTTAATTAAGTGACTATCTTTGCTTGATTTTCAAAATAAAACATATAGAGTAGAAAGATTACCACTTTGTTTTATGAGATGATTTGAACATGCTTCAACTGAGACTAGAAAGATAGTAAAAGAAGAAGAGAGAATAGTCTATTTTCTTGATAATAGAGAAATGGTGCAACAATCATGAAATTATTGGGAACATACAAAATTAGATGAATGTAATAAATGTGATTTAAATAATATATGTTCCTGAATATATGAATATTATAAATTTTATAATTATGTTAAAGTTAAAGCTCAAAAATTACAAAATAAAGAAAAAGAAGATATATTAAGAAAAATTAAATTAAATAATTTTAATAATTAATTTGATAAGATTATATTTTCATATCTACTTTTTACTATTATATTTAAAATTTAAATCAAACTTTTATTATCCATTTATTTGCTGTTATTTCTTTTTCTTTTCAAGCCATAGGAGTAGAAATTTCAAATCAAACAAAAACATCTCAGAATTCTGCCTTTAAACGTAATATTAAATCAGCAAATCCTCAACTTAAATCTTCCAAAGGATATCATATAAAAGCATCTTGATTAGGATAATTAATGGCTCAAATATCTGCTCAAACATAAACATTAATTCAATCTAATATTTCTTTTCACAACATTCCTTCTCATTTAAATTTACAAATTCATTGATTAAATAATATTGGTAAAGTTCAATCTAATTTAAAAGTTGTAGTATAATTACTATCTCATAAAGAAATTTCTTTTTCATATGAAGCAACTAATGTTGGAGTAGAAAATCCATCAGAATATTTAGCTTGTTCTATTTGTGTATCTCAAACACTTCAATGAATTTCATTTTGAATAGTTTTTCATCATCAGCTCCCATATATTTGATATCATATACCAGCTTTAAATCATTCTGCCCATTCTTTAAAGATATTCATAGAAAGTTCATCTATTCTTTTTTTTGCTTCTAATCTATCATTTCCATCATTAAGAAATACTTTGTATTCAATTCAAGTAGAATATTTTCCTCATAATATAGGAGATTCCTCTTTATTTATAGAAAAATCAGAATTTAAAAAAAATCATCATGATTCTCATAAATCAACTTTTTTTCAACCATCATTAGTATGTCCAATTTCTATTAAAGAATTTTTAGTAGACTCTTTAATATCATTCATTTTTTCTATTCAATCTGCAGCAAAAGCCATAGAGTTAAGTAGAAATAATCATCCTATAAAAGGTACCCCCATTCTTTTTACTCATTCATTTATTCAATTTAATTTATTCATAATAAAAAAGTTATAAAATATAATGTATATTATATATAATAGTTTTTTTACTATTGTCAAATTTATTTTATTGAATTAGATATAATTGTAAAACATATATAGGTAAAAAAGATAATACTTGGCTATATATTACCAGATATTCTCTAACTTTTAGTATGAGAAATAAAAGTTACACTCCCTAAACCCCTAATTTTAAAAATCATTAAATATACTTTCAATTTCACTAAAATCATCTTGATATTTCTTTTTTCTTTCTTCCATTTTTCTAACCATATATTCTATAACGGCTTTTAATTTTTGTTTTTTAGATTTAAGATAATTAAGACTTTTTATTGTTCTATTTAGTATATATAATCTTTTTTCAGAATCTGTATATTTTTTTTCAAGTTTTCTATAAAAATTATTTAAAATATTATTAGCTTTTATTTTTAAAGAAGTACTTATATAGGAATTTGAATTATTTGTTACACTAACTGCATTTTCTTTTTTATATATAACTTTTACAACTTTACTACAATATCTGTCTTTCTCTGTAGTTATAGCACAAACTCTATAATAATTTATTCAAATTTTAGGTGAATTATCTGTATACTCAACAATATTTTCGTTAGGTTCATAATTGATATATCAATTATCAGGATAAATAGGATTTGAAACAGATTTTGATCTAATCACTTTATAATATTTAAATTTTTTATTTACTAAAATATCACGAAAAGGCATCCAAGAAGTATAAACTTTTCCATTATCTAAAAGTGCATGGAAATTAAATTTACTTGTAAATATAGGTTTTGCCCATCAATTATTATTTACTCATCAGTTATTATTACTTATACTGTTATTGTAAGTAATTTTTACAACATTACTACAATATCTATTTTTTGCATAAGTCATAGCACAAAGTCTATAATAACTTATTCAGGATTTAGGGCTTTTATCAATATAAGAAGTTTTAGTTATATTAGACTCATATTTAATATATCAATTATCAGGATAAACAGGATTTGAAACAGATTGTGACCTAACTACTTTATAATATTTAAAATCTTCATTTATATCTCATAAAGCTTTATAAAAACTAGTCCAATTCATATAAACTTTTCAATTATCAAGTTTTGCTATGAATTGTAAAGAATTTGATAATATAGGAGTCTTCCAAGAACTACTACTAGAAGTTGATGCATAAGATATAGATATACCTAATATTAAAAAACATATAATTAAAGAAATAATTTTTTTCATAATATCTAAGTTATTAAATATAAGTATTTTTATATTATTTAGAAAATTAAATTAAACAAATTTTTTAATTTAATTAGAATTTTTAAGGTTTCTCTATTTCAATTAATTTAACATTTCATCAAGCTTTACCAGCTGTAATCTTAAATATATCTTTATCTATATGTGTTAATTTTTTATATGCTTTATTATAATGATTTACTGTTGTTCAAAGACTATTTCAAACTTTTGTAAATAATTCTTCGTAAGTTTCTAAATCTTTTTGAAGTTTAATAACATATTTTTGTATTTCTTTTGCTTGTTCTTCTATTTGTAAAGCTTTCATTCATTGTAACACAGTTTGAAGGTAAGCATAAAAACCAGAAGGAGAACATATTATTACTTTTCTTACAAAAGCATACTCAATCAAATTTTTTACATTTAATTCTCAAACTTTATTAATAAATAAATCATAATAAAGTCATTCAGCAGGAATAAGCATAAAAGCAAAGTCAGTTGTATTTTTTTCAGGAACAACATATTTACTAGTTTCATTTATTCTATTTTTTATATCTTTTTTTAATTCAGAAGAATATTTTTTTATATTATATTGATCTTTTGATGCGATAACTCTTTCATAATTTTCCTGAGGGAATTTTGAATCTATGGGTATAATTTTTCCTCAAATAAAAAGAGCAGCATCAACTATTCAAACTCATTTTAAAGTATATTGTAATTTATATTGTTCAGGTGTAAAAACATTTTCAAGTAGCTCTTTTAGAAAATATTCTCATAAGTTTCATCTTTGTTTCGGATTTTTTAATATATTTTCAAGTCCAGATAATTGTCATCAAATATCTTTTATTTGCTTGTTTGTCTCTTCCAATTGAGTTAATTTCTTTGTTATTTCTTCAATTCTTTTATTAGCTTCTTCATTTATTTTTGTTGAGGTAGCAAAAGTTTTGCTCATGTTATCGCTAAGTAATTTAGTAGATTCTCATAATTTTTTATCAAGAGTTTTATTTAAATTAAATATATTGTCTTGAATAAGATTTAGGCTATTTTGACTAGTTTTTGGTTGTTTTTGTAATATTATTAAGTAAACAATCAGTCAAATTAAGACAATAAAAAAAATAATGAATGTAAATAATATTATTTCTTGGCTATTCATTTTGTTTATTAATAATTTCTAAAAATTTTGGTTGTAATTTCGTATAATATATATTTTTTTTCATCAAATTTTTCTTCTAATTTTTCTTCTAAAGAATAATAAAAATCTTTTCCTATTAGTAGATTAGGAGATATATTTGGTAATATTACAGCTAATTTAGTATAATCTTTCTTTATGGCTATAGTTCAATATTTCACAGGATCTAGTTTTTTTAAAAATCATTCTTTTATTGTTTTTCTTTCTTTTATTATATCTAATCTTATTTTAATTCATTTTATTTCATTTTTTCATAACATTTCAAATCTTGTATCATTATTCATTGCATCAATAGTTGAGTTTATTATTTCATAAACTATATTTTCTTCTATTTCTTTTATATTTCAAGCTGAACCTCTAATTTCTCAGTTTTTGTATAAAGTAATAAAAATACATCATTTTTTTTGTAATAAAGATTTATCTTTTATTTTTATATCAGATAATTTAGGAATTGTTCAATTTCTTATAAAAAAATCAATAGTTTGTTTTACTATATCTACCATAATTGTTTTTTAGTATTAAATGCTATTTTTTTCTATTTCTTCCCTTATTCTTTCTTTTGCTTCTTCTTCAATTTGTAAAAATATATCTCCTAATTGATCAAGGTTTGTGTATTTGTTGTAATAGTAATAGGACATTTCAAATATTCATTTAAAAAAAATGATACTAGTATTTATTAGTGGTAATAATACAAGCAAAGATAAAAGTCTAGCATATCATCAAGGTAGAGAATAAAAAATTGAGACAGAAATCATTATTGTTATAAAAAATCAAACAAAACTTCAATAAATAGAAGTTAATATGTATCTATAATTATTTAATATTTCCAGTATTATCGATGTTCAAAATGTTAAAATTAAACAATGACATATAAATATAATCATTATATATTCATATGATTGAATTCATGTGAAAATATAAAGTGGAGTAATAAAAAAATAAGTAAAAATTCAAAAAAAACCTATTTGTCATAAGATTAGAGGACTTTTTTTATATCTTTCAGGATCAGTTACATTTAAAATAAAGTAAGTAGCTATTAGTGTAGTTGTTGTTGCTATAAATGTAATGAATGAAAGAATAAATGGAAACATTCAGTTTGTTCATAGTCATAAATTAGAATTATTCATTTCTCATTGGATATCTAAATTTATTGTTCAAGAGGCTATAAAAATAATTATAAGTATAATTATACTTCAAATAAATCATGCTATTAATCATCAAAGAGAATTTGTTAATACATCTTGGATATTAATTTTTCTTGGTCAAAGAGACATAATTATTTAATTATAAATTTAAATTAGATTTTTTGATTTTTTAAATTTCTGATTTTTTAAAAATATATATAAATACAATATCACTCATATAAATATAAAACTATCAGCTAGATTAAAAATACTAAAGTATTTTATTGCTATAAAATCAATTACATTTTCTTTTAAAATTCTTCCAACTCAGTTTCATATAGCACCAGCAAGAATTAATCAAAAAGATAAATCTATTAAAGTACTATTTTTCTTTTGTTCTTCTTTTATATAATAATAAAAAATTCAAATAATCAAAGAAATAGTAATTATTTTCAGTACAAATAAAGGTAACTTTATAGAAAAAGCTATTCAACTATTTAAAATAAATTTAAAATATAAAAAATCTCATATGATATTTATTTTATCTTGCATATAAATACTAGCTAGATTTTTCGACAATAAATCTAGTAGAATTCATATAATTATGGTTATAGGAAAGACACATTTTTTTATCTTATTGTTCATATAATCTTTATTTTAATATTCATTTAACTATACTATTTCTTTCAATTTTTCAAGATATTATATTAAAATCTTTATTATTTGCTTCTATATAATTTTGTGTCCATCCTTTCCAAGTTTTTAATTTTACTTGTTCTATTAAAATCTTAAAAGTTTTTCATTTTTGAGAATTTATAAAATCTTTTCTAATCTTATCTCAAAGAGAAATTAGTTTTTTTAATCTTTCTTTTTTTTCTTTTTCTGGAATTTGATTTTCAAAATCTCAAGCTATTACATTTTCTCAAATTTTATGAGCAGAAAAAGGAAAACAATGAAGTTTATTTATTTTAAAATCTTTTACTAAATTATAAGTTTTTAAAAAGTCTTTTTCTATTTCTCATGGAAATCAAACTATTATATCAGCTCATAAACTTACTTTTACTTTATCTTTTCTTTTTGTTTTTTTTATCTTTGTAAGTATTTTTTTTAGTCTTTTGCTATCATAATGTCTTTTCATAGATTTAAGGATATTAGAACTTCATGATTGAATAGATAAATGAAAATGAGGGTAAATTCTAGTTTCTTTAAATAATGAAATTAATTCATCATCTATAAATTCAGGTCATAAAGAACTAATCCTTATTCTTTTTATATTTGAATTTTCAAGCAAGTATTTTAGCAATTCACTTATTTTAGGATTAGATTTTAAATCATTAGTTGATTTTAATTCCCAAGCTCACAAATTAATCCCTGTTAAAACTACCTCTTTTCATCAAGATTTTTCAAAATCTAGTATTTCTTTTAAAATATCTTCTTTTGTTCTAGAAAAATGTCTTCATCTTTTTTTTACAGTTAAGCAAAATGAACAGAAACTATCACATCCAGATTGAATAATAACAAACTTTTTAGTATATAATTTTAAGTTTTTTATTTTATTTTTAAATTTATTTTGTGTATTTTTTGGAACTTCATCTAACAATACTATAATATCCTTAAATTTAGTCAATTCAGGATATAAATTATAAAAATTATTTTGTACTTTTCAATCAATAAAAGCTCAACATCAACTTATATAGATTTTCTTATAATAATTTATTTTTTTTAATTTAGTTCTTTCAAAAACTCGACCAATCATAGATTGGGACTCATGCAGTTTTCATTCACTAAATCAAGAAATTAAATTATTATTACTATATAAATCATTTCCTAAATCTCTTATAAATTTTATCCATTTTCTTTTAGCTTTATCAGTAACAACACAAGTTGCTACAAAAAAGCCTTTTTTATTTTTTAAATAATTAGAATTTATCCACTCTTCAGTAAAATATTTGTTTACTTTACATCAAAATATTTTTGTTTTCATTTTATCTTCTTATTAAATTATTTTCTAGTAAACTTTTTAAATTGTTATTTTTTATTTTAGCTATTCAAGCAGGCATACTTTTATTTATTAATTGATAATATCAATCTTTTTTATTTGTTTTTAAGTATTTTCAAGAGTATAATTTGTCTAGATCTTTATTTTCTATATCTATAATATTGTTTTTAAAAATTTGAATAGTTCACAAGTAAAAATTAGGTAAAAATTCAGAATTTTTTAATTCTCAAATATGGATTCAAATTTGATATAAAAATAATTTTTCCCAAATATAATCTAAATTTTTATTAGTTAGAAATATACTTGTTTTATATTTGTATAAATAATATTTTTCATCATATCAAAAAGCATTTTTTATAAAATCTTTTATATTTTTTGCTTCTTTATTTGATAATTTTTCTATATTTTGTCTCACAAATTTTATATTTTTTTCTTTATTCCATTTATTTTGTTTTTCTTTAATTAATGATGTAGTTTTGATAATTTTTGCTACAAAAAATCATCAAGTAAAATCAAGATGTTGCCAGTTTCTCTTATAGGTATTTTTTTTATTTATTGGTATTATTTCTAAGTTAGAAGTATATTTATTTATAAGTTTGTTTATTACTCATTCGTTTTCTATTTTATTTAGTGTACAAGTACTATAAACTAATTCTCATCAAGTTTTTAATGCTATAAAAGCTGATTCTAGTAATCAAAATTGTAAGCGAGAGATTTTTTTTATATTTTTTATATTCCAAAACTTTAAAGTTTCTGGACTTTTAAAAGCTGTTCATTCTCAACTACAAGGAGCATCAAGAAGTATTTTATCAAAAGTTTCGGGGGTATTTTTAAAAAATCTTCAATCATAGTTTGTAACAATAGTATTTAATGATGACATTCTATTTAAATTTATAAAAAGTCATTTTAGTCTAGGTTTTAGTAATTCATTAGCTATTATTATAGAGTTTGGATAATATTCACTAAGAGAAGTAGTTTTTCATCAAGGACTAGCACTCATATCAAGAATAATAAACTTGGATTTATCTACTTTATCTAGACTCATATAAAAAGGAGAACCAGAAGCCGCTATTTCTTGTATATAAAAAAGTCCAACAATATGCTCTAAAGTACTTCAAAGAGGAATCGATAAATTATCTCTATCTATGTAAAAAGTATTTTTTCATAGGGAAGAAGGAGTTAATCTCCAATTATTTTTTGTAGCTAAGGTTTTAAAATCTTTTACTCATATTTTATTTATATTTATTCTTATTGATTTTTTTAAAGGTTTTTCTATATATTCTTTAAATTTTTTAATTTCTTTTTCTGTAAGATTAAAAGTTTCTTGTATGTAGTTTAAAAAATCTTTTTTCATAATATTATTTTCTAAAACTTTCAAGTATTTCTCTGGCCACTTTTGTTCATCAAAGTCAAAAAGATAATCATCAAGCTAATGTTAACATTGTTATAAATCATACAAATATTGCTCTAATAATAAATTCATCTACTATTTTTATATAGTTGAGTACTAACATAATAGTAAAAAAAAGTATTATAACTTTTGCTCACATGGCTATTATTTTACTTGTTTTTTCTTTTGTTAATTCAAGCGTGTGATAAACTAAATCATAAACAAAATTGGCAAATCTAATTCCAAAAAATCATATAACAACTCATATAAACAAACTTGGTAAATAAGCTATTAAATCTCATAAAAAATTTTCTACCTCTTTTATTCCAATAAAAACAATTGATAATCTAAAAAACACTAAAAAGATATAATAAGAAACAGATTTTGCTACTATTTTATCTATTTTAATTCTATCTGAAAATTTTATTCTTTTTATAAGTTCTTTTTTATTTCATTCTATAGATTCCTTTGTTTTCTTTTCTTTTTCTTCTAAAAAATCTATATCAAGTTTATCTATTAAATCTTTTAATTTAAATTTTTTAAATATCTTTATTATTAGTTTATAAAGTCATATAGAAATTATTATTCATAAAGTAAGTATCAAAATAGCACCTATTATTTTAGGTCATAAGTCTTCTATTTTTGATAAAGAATCAAAGTATTGAGTTTCTATTTTTGTTATTACATTTTCTAACATTTGTTTTTTTTAAATATTAATTCTTTAAATTTTAGTTTTTTTTTAATTAAAATCAAAAATTAAATCAAAAAATTTGACTAAAGGTATAAAATTAATATACTCATTCTCGCAAAAATAATTTTGCGGGGGTAACATAAAAGAGTGAGTGTACTAAGGCTTCAACCCTTGGGTGTGCGAGTTCAAACCTCGTCCCCCGCTCCATTTTTGTAAAAAGTAGAAGATATGTTTTAGAAAATTGATATTTTCTAGTTTGTATTTTCTACTTTTTTTTATAAAATACACTTAAATTTTAGAAATTTAAATAATTATATTATGGCAAATAGTCACGGACTTACTTCAAGAATAGTAAAAAAACAAGCAGCAGCTAGAAAATTAGCCAAGTGAAAAAAGAAATCATCTCAAATTTATATTTGAAATGAAAATCCACAAGTAAGGAAAAATCAATCATATAAAGATAGAAAACATTATTTAGAAAATAAAAAGAATTTCCCAAAAAAGAAATTAAAAACTAAAAATGTTAGTAATTTAGTTGAGCAATGAATACTTGATGAAAGAGGTTTTTTTATAAAAGGAAAAAAGAAAAATTTTATAACAAAATCTATGGTTGATAATTCTGGTCTTGATTTTTATGGTATGCCTAGATAATTAAAAGTTTAAATTAAAAGCTTCTTGATTTTAAGGGGCTTTTTTATTGAAATATCATTAAACAAAACTATAATAAATAAAACTTTTAATTGATAAATTGATATATGAATAGATTTTTAATTCAAGATATAAAATTCGATAATATTATAAAAACAAAAAATAAAAAATTAATTTTTCAATTAGAAAAAGTTTTAAGATTATCTATTTGATCTAAAATAATATTTTTTGATTGATTTAAAAATATTGATTATATTTATGAAGTACAAGAAATAAATAAAAAAAATATTTGATTTAAATTTATAAAGAAAACAGTAAAAAACACAGAACTTAATTTTGATTTAATACTTTATCAAGCATTACCAAATAAAACATCAAAAATTGAATACATAATTCAGAAATCTACAGAAATATGATTTAAAAAAATAGTGTTTTTTAGAGCAGAAAGAAGTCAAAAATTAAATATAACGGATAATAAAATAGAAAGATTTAAAAAAATAATAATTGAAGCTACAGAGCAATCAAATAGAAATAAAATTTTAGAAATAAAATTTATGCAAATATTAAATAATAAAAAAATAGAATGAATAAATATTATTATGCATCAAGAAAAAAGTAGAGATTCTATTATTTTAAAAGATTTTAAGATAAACTTTCAAAATAAAATAAATATATTTATATGACCAGAATGATGATTTTCAAAAAAAGAATTAAATAATTTCAGTTTATTAAAAACTAAAAAAATATTTTTATGAAACAGAATACTTAGAACAGAAACAGCTTGAATTGTTGTTTGATTTTTTATTATTCAAAAATTTGTTTTATAATTTGAGTAACTTAATTATTTGTATTATATATGAACTTAATTTATCTTGATATTTTTCAATATAATTTTGAAAAGTTGTATTTTCTTTTAAAATATTTTCTCATAGATTCTTCATTTTTTCTAAAATATGATTTATTCTATTTTTTTATATTATTTGCATATTGATTCATATATCTTGGTAAAAAGATCATTTCTTTAAAATATATTTTTTGATTTTCATCATAAAATTCTTTATTTAATCATTCTAATAAAATTTTAAATGGATATATATTATTTAAAAAATCATCATCATAGTTTTTTTGATTAGAAAAGATTATTTCTTCATTATTTAATTTTAAATTTCTCATTGTTTTTATTCTTTATTTTTAAATTTATTTCTTGTTTTGTGTTTTTGATTATTTTTATTTTTCAAAATATATTTTTGATAAAATTAATAGAGCCTTTATATATAGAATATATATCATATATTATTGGCATTTTATATCACAATCTATCTATATATCAAGTTCAATAAAACATAGGAAATAGTAATAATAATTGTATATTATCTTTGAAACCAAATATTACCCAAGATAATATTAAAATCAGTGTAATAATATAAGAATTAGCAATATGTAACATATATTTTGAGTTTACTTTTCTTATAAAGATTAAATTTATAAATGGAATATAAATCAATCTTTTATGTTTAATCGTATTTTTTTTTCTAAGTATTTCATAAAAACTTTTTTCAAATTTTTCTATTTTCAATTCTTCAAATGAAATTATTTCTTTAATTTCTTTAAAGTTTTTGTTTTTTATATATCATATTATATACTTGATTATTGAATGTAATATTATAATTATTTCTTTTACTCAAGGGATATTTTTTAAGTTTGGTGTTATATTCTCATCTTTTAATATTAATATTATATTTATAAAAACACTAAATATAATATAAATTAATATTAAAATTACAGAGAAATTTGAATGTCAAGATATAT
>CAMZKR010000091.1 GCA_947311335.1 uncultured bacterium | reverse complement strand
TTGATGAATTTAATAAATTTAGAATAACAAATATATATGTTCATATATAAAACTTTGATAATAAATTTTTATATAATTTTTTAAACTGCAAACCAATTCATATTACAGAAATACTAAGAACAGTAGTAGCTAATATCTTTATTATCCATCATAATGAATCATTAAAAGGTGCTAATAAAAATAATATATTTCAAAAAATAAAACTAATAAATAATAATTTTAAATTTTTTTGTTTAGAAGATAAAAATAAAGCACCAAATGATAAAATTAAACTATATCATACTAGAGTATATGGGGTATAATTTGATTCTGCTCATATTAAGAAAGGATTTAAATATCAAAAAATAAATGAAAAAATAAGTAATAATTTTGAGTTATAACTAAGAGATGTTATTACTCAAAATATTGTATTTAAAATTAAAAATAAAAATGTAGTCCACTCTGTTAAATATCAATCTCATCAAACTATATACCTTCAAAATAATATAACTGTATAGTTAATAAGTATTCAAACTCATATTAGTATTAATCATTCATTTTTTATTCATTTTGAATGTATAATAATTCAAATAATATATGAAGTGAATCACACTAAAAAACCAAAAATAATTCTACCAATAGGTCCTATTACATCCCACATATTTAGTACAATTCATTTTAGAAACCAAACAACAGCTAAAAACAAGAGTATTCCTCAAACTTTTGCAATTGTATTAGTTGCAAAAAATCCTTTAATACTTTTTAATAAATTTTCTATAAATATTTCAGCTTTATTATATTTATAGGGAGTTTTCTTTATTTCTTTAATTCTTTTTATTTTTTCTTCTTTAATTACATTTTTTGTTAAAATTTGTTGTTTTTCTACTTCACAATCATTTTTTATTTTATTATCTAATTTTTCATTTTTAGCTTTTAGATTAGAAAGTTTTAAATCAATATTTTTATCTATTGTTTTCTTTAAATAAAAAGATTCCTTTTTATTTAAAGAAAACTCTGACTTAATAGATTCTATAAAAAAATATATTCTACTATTAATAAATTTTTTTGAAAAGAAAATAAATTTTAAACTAAAAAGTCATATAATAAAAGAAATGAATCCTTCATCATCAAAGATTCAATCATTATTAATCATAAATGATACTAATATTCAAAATATTATTGAAAGGATCCAACTAAAACGATTTATTAACTTATACATAAAAAGTATTATTAGAAAATAAAGATACTTATTTAAATAAACTAATTTTTATTATTTAATTTTTTTAACATAAAGAAAATCCCTCATCAAAATATAACTACTATAAAAATTACCAATCATATAAAAAACTTTTTATTTGATTCTATATATCTATTGTCATCTTTATCACATATATCTCAAATAGAATCATTATCAATATCACTTTGATTTGGATTATAATCATAAGGACAATTATCAAGTGAAAATAATATAGAATCTCAATCATCATCTTCACATAAATCTCCTATACCATCATTATCACTATCTTTTTGATTTGGATTTGCTATAGTAATACAATTATCTAAATATCATAAAAAAGAATCTCCATCTGAATCTTCACACATATCTCATATTCAATTATCATTTAAATCTCATTGTTCCTTATTTTGAATATCTTTACAATTATCACATAAATCTCCTATACCATCATTATCACTATCTTTTTGATTTGGATTTGCTATAGTAATACAATTATCTTGTTTATTAATAATTCAATCTTTATCATCATCATTTTTTTCTATTTCTTTTTTCTTATTTTCACAAACATCTCATATTCAAGAATTATTTTTATCTAATTGATTAGGATTATATAATTCACAATTGTCACATAAATTTCCTATACCATCAAAATCTTTATCTTTTTGATCTGGGTTTTCTTTATTTATACAATTATCTAAACTATCGAATACTCCATCTTTATCTTTATCAAATTCACAAATATCTCATATTCCATTTCTATTTATATCTTTTTGGTCTGGATTACTAATATATGGACAATTATCATAATATCCAATTAATCAATCATTATCAACATCACTACATATATCTCAAATTCAATCTCAATTACTATCTTTTTGATTTGGATTATATCTATATTTACAATTATCAAATTCATCTTCTACCCAATCATTATCGTAATCTTTTTTTGTATAAACATTATATTTTGGATTTTTTTGTAAATTAATATTTAATATTTTCGTATTTTTATTTATAGAAAATGAATTGTAATATTTTGCTTTATCATTAAAATTTTTTTGTTTACAGTTATATTTAGAATAAATTTCAAAATTATCATTATAAAAACTTTTTACCAAAATTATATTTGATTTTTTTTCAAAATTTAATTCATAAATTTTTATTTTTTCTAAATATTCTTTTTTATTTTTTGAAACAAAATCTATTTTTAAATATTTAAAATCAAAATTATTTATATTTTCTTTTTTTATTAAGTCCCAATTATTTTTATTATTACTTATATAAAATTCAGGAAAATAATTATTTGACCTATAATTAAAAGTAAAGCTGAAATCACCTTTTTTTAATTTATTTTCAAAAGATAAAATTATTTCATTTTGAGTTTTGCTATTTAATTCTTTATATGTATTAAAATTGTAATCTCTTAAATATTTGTTATTTAAATTTAAGTTATTTTTATAATTATATGAATTATTATTAGAATTGTAATATTTATATGGTAAAATAAAACCTAATTGAGTTATAAGTAAATCTTTAGTTTTATTTATACTTATTTTATAAGTTTTATACCTTTCATTTTTATTATTCCAAATTTTAGATTTATCTATTTTAGTATAATATTCATAACATTCTGGTTTAAAGTTATCAGTAATTTTATTTAATCAATCTGCTGGATTCATAGCATAAGTGGAAGCTAATGATAAAAATATTAAGATTCAAATAATTACTTTTTTCATATAAAATTGTAATAAAATAAAATGTTTATTAAATAGTTTAACTATTTATTCTTATAATAAAAGTCTTTTACTAATCATTTCTTTTTAAGAATATTATCTCCAATATAAAAATCAAAATCGTATTTTCTTATTCAAGCTTGTTTGTAAAAAATATAATCGTATTTTTTACAGTTTTTATTAGTTAAAGAATATTTAATATTTATATTATTTACCTCTCCTCTTTTTGTTTTCATATAAAATTCTACAGCTGTTTTTGTTTCATAATACTTTACTTTTATATTATTATTTTTTCTAACTATAACATCTTTAGGTAAAAGTAATCTTACAAACTGATTATTTTCTCATTTTCCTTGTATATTTAAAAGATTGTTATCTATAATTTTATATTCTTTAAAAAGACTATTTATTTCTCTTTCATCATTTTTAGAAAACATATGTTTTACTTCTATATCTAAATTTGTATCAATACTACAATCTTTATTAATTTTCACACTTTTTTTAAAAAATCTTTTTATATATCTATCAGATTTATTTCATGAAATTGAAGTAAAAACAGGATATGAAAAATCAAGTGTATTTTTAAAATCAACAATAGCATTTAATCAAAATTTACTTAAAAGTTTATTTTCTTTTTCTGAAAATAAATATATAATTAAATTTCTTTTTTTTACTGAATCTAAGATTATTTTAATATAATTATAATAATCTCGTTTCTTCTTTAATTTTAATACAAATTCTTCAATAAAATCAAATAATATC
>CAMZKR010000090.1 GCA_947311335.1 uncultured bacterium | reverse complement strand
TTAATTGATTTCTTTTTTTTCTATTATTTATTATTTCTTTGTTATTTTTATTAAAAAAAGCTCATCATAAAGTTAATTGATTTCATATATTTATGTTTATATTTAAATCTTTAAAAAAATATTTTATAATAAAATCAATTTTATCTTTTCAATCTATTTCTTCAGGTCAATTCTCAATACTAATTTCTTTTTGATTTATATATTTTTTATTTATAGAATATGCTAAAAAGAATTCTATTGCTTGTCATGGAATTTTAAATATAGTTTCAAAACGATTTAATATATCGTCTATTTTTAAAGGTACTTTTTTATAATTAAAATAAAGACTATTTAAAGTTTCTACTAAATTTGTTATTGTTTTTAATTTTTGATTTTTTAATCTTCAAGTTACAAGTAAAGATATTTTATTTATAATTTCTTTTGTTTCATCTGACAAATCTTTATAAGCTTCTTTATATTCATATCTAGAGAATAAGTTATTAATTCAAGATGTTTTCATAGTAATTATTTATTTTAACCGGTCTATAATATTTTTTTGGGATATCTCTAAATCTTTTGCTATTTCAAAATCAAAATTTTTTATAATATTATTAATTATTTTAGCAATTTTCCTTTCTCATAGTCTTTCTTTTTTAAGCTCTTTTAAAAATGATTTTAAATCATCTCTTGAATTATTTTTTATTAATCAATAATTATATAAGATATAGGTAATTTTATCTATTTTATATAAATTTGATATTTCTAAAAATAAGATTTGATCTATTTTATTTTTTGTTTCTTGAACTAATGATATTAATTCTTTTGTTTTCTTTTCAATAACTTTTTGTCTTTTTAAGTTTATATTTCAAAGTCATCAATGTCATCAAGGAATGCTTTTTGCTTTATTTTTTCTTTTATTTTGTCTTCATTTATCAGCTAATTGCCATTTAAAATATTTTGTAAAATATTTTTGTAAGCAAACATAACTTATTTTTATTCATTTTTCATTTAATCTTTTTAATATATCTTTAAGTCATAATTCAAAATCTTTTCAGTAATATAAATTATAAAGAAATAAAATAGGGTCTTTTGCATTAAATTTATTTTCTATATTTTTTAAGAAATAAAATAATGATTTTGTATCAGCTGTTATTTGTTTTTGTGTTCTATTTTTACATATTTCAGGTAATTTATTCTTTAATTTTTTTATGTTAGTAATTCAAATAAAATTATCATCTGCTTCTTTTAATAAAGAAACTTCTTCAATATATCAAAGTCAATTTGTTCAAGAAAAGCTTTCTCAGATTTGTATTTTAATTCAAATCATAATTTATATTTATGTAAAAAGAATAGAATAAATTATTATTCTATTCTTTAAAATTATAATAGTATATATACTTATTATCTCTTAATTGTCAATTTAATTTGTAAATTATTTAGTTCTATTTCTTTTTCTAAATCAGCAGAAGATAAATTATCATCAACTTTACTTAATGTTTCAGTTTCTATATAATTTTTAAATAATTTTAAAATCTTTTCTATTTTTTCTCAAGATAAATTTATTTTAATTCTATCATCTACTTGATAATTGGCTTCTTTTCTAGCTTCCTGTATTTGTCTTACTATATCACGAGCATATCATTCAAGTTTTAGGTTATTTGTTATATTTGGATTCATTGCAATAACCATTCAAAAACCAGTTTCTATATCGTATTTAGAATCTGAGCTTTCAAATACCAGCTCAAATTCTCATTTTTCAAGGACAAATTCTCATACTTTTACATCTCAATTTTCAAGCTGTTTGAAATTTCAAGATTTAGCTTCTTTCATTATGATTTTAACATCTTTTCAAAATTTTGGTCAAATAAGTCTTCAATTTGGTTTACATACTTGTTTTGCTAAATTATTTCAATCAGTATATAAAACTGTCTTTACATTTAATTCTTCTTTTATTATTTCTTCATAATAAGAATTTAATTCTTCTGCTATAGTTATATTAGAAAGAGGTTGTCTAACTCTTATTTTATGATTTACTCTCCATGCTAATCATAGATTTATAATTTTCTTAGTTTTATCCATATCTTTATTTAACTCTTCATCTATAAAAGCTTCTATATTTGCAGGATAAATAGATAAATGAACAGACTCATTTCAAGTTAGATTTTTATAAATTTCTTCTGAAACAAATGGCATAAAAGGAGAAATAATCTTAGAGATATTAACTAAAATATAATGTAAAGTATGATAAGCTTCTAGTTTATCTGTATCATTTTCTGATTTCCAAAATCTCTTTCTACTTCTTCTTATATACCAGTTAGTAAGTAAATCCATAAATTTTACTATTGGAGCAGATGCTTTATTTAATTTATATTGATCAAATCATTTTTTTACCTCACTTATAAGTTTATAAAGCTCTGAGATAATCCATTTATCAAGAGGATTATTTAAAGGAATATTTGGTAATTTTAGTATCGTTGCATTAGGAACAGAATCTCTTTCAAAAAAAGCTTCATTAGTTGATAAATTGAAAAAATATTTATTAAATGGTCTAGAAACTCCAGAATGAGCTACTATTAATATATTCTTTCATTTATATTTTTTTGTTATTTCTTTTATAAAATCATTTGTTCTTTTTTCAAAATCTTTAGTATCTTCAATACCATTATATTTTATATCTCTAAATATGTTTCTATTTTCTACTATTGATGTTGTCTTAAATTCTTTTGTTATTTGCTCGTGAGTATAGTCTTTTAATTTTCAAGCTAATTGTTCAAGTAATCTATCATCTTTTATAATTTTACTTGTATATCAAATTTCCTTAGCTACTAATTTAGCTGTATCATAGGCTCTTGATAGGGGAGATGATATAATTATATCAAATTTTATACCATCTATTTTTGCTTGTTTTCAAGCTTTTATTGCTTGCTGAATTCCTTTCTTAGTTAAAGGAGAATCGATGTCTCATGGATTCATAAGTCCTGGAACCGTATTTCTTTCCGACTCTCCGTGTCTTATAAAATATAAGTTTCATTTATTTGGTTTAAAATTATCTATATTTGCATAAGTTGTAAAGAAACTATAGGTATTCCAAAGAGGTAAGATAACTTTTTTTACTACTTCTTCTACTCAACTTTCAGTAAATCTAAAATCTTGAGCTTCTACAACTGGAGAATTCATCAAATAAAACCTCATAGCATCAGCACCATAATCGTTTAATATATGTTTAGGATCTGGATAATTATTTAAACTTTTACTCATCTTTTTTCAATCTTCAGCTAAGACTATACCATTTACAATAGTATTCATAGTGGCAGGACTATCAAAAAGCGCAGTAGATAATATTATAAGAGTATAAAACCATCATCTAGTTTGATCTAATCATTCAGCTATAAAATCAGCAGGAAATTTAAAGCCTTTTTTATTTTCAAAAGCAAAAGGATAGTGTTTACTAGCATATGGCATAGCTCCAGATTCAAACCAACAATCAAGAACTTCAGGAATCCTTTTTAAAGGAGTTCAGTATTTTATAATTCATTCAATTATCTTGTTTTCTATTACATTAAAATGACCAAATCAATTTACTTCAATTAATGTAGCATTTATTTCTTTTGCCAATTTTCTAGCTCATTCAACACGAGTTATTGTATCATCTTTAGAAGTTATTAAAACTATTTCTTTAACATATTTGTTTATATTTTTTAAGTTATGTTTCATTACTGAATAAAAATTTGTAACTTCTTTTGTTCAACTTCAAGTTTTTGTAGAAGAAACTAAAATTAATCTATTTAATTTTAGTTTCTTTTCTATTATATATTCCATAGCAACTCTTCATCACATAGAGTGAGTTATAATTGTGTCATAACTTGACATATTAAGTTTATCTAATATTTGTTCCCAATTCTTGTATAATATATTTTCTCATTCTTCAAAAACCGGAGAGTCCATATTTATACCTTCTATTTTTAAATTTTTACTGGTTTTCTCTAAAAAATCAATAACTTTATTTGTTCTTTTAAAACCATGAATTCATAGTATGTTTTTAGCTTGAAAATTATTTTTATTTTGTACAAATATTTCATCAACAAAATGTTTATGTAAATCAACTTTTTCTCAAGAATTAGTATAATAATATTTTCAATCTTTTTCTTTTATCTGTCAAAAATTTTTATTAAGCTCATATAATTTATCAACAGATCCTATACAAATCTCAGTTTTTTTATCTTCACTTTGCCAAACAGGGATAGCAGATCACCAATATCTATTCCTACTTATATTCCAATCTCTTGCTCATTCTAACCATTTTCCAAATCTACCTGTTTTTATGGTTTCTGGAGACCAATGAGTTTTTAAATTATTTGCTACCATACGGTCTTTTATTTTTTCTACAGCTACATACCAAGCAGAAATGGCTCTATAAATTAAAGGAGTATCACATCTCCAGCAATGAGGATATGAGTGATTAATAGTTCATATATGTATAGCTTTTTTATTTTGTTTTAATTCTTGTATTACATCTTTATTGAAATCAAATACATATTTAGAATTTTTTTCAAGTAGGTTATAAGTTTTACCTGTATCATCTATATGAGTTACAAATCATAAATCGTTTTCTTGTCAAATTATATTATCATCTTCTCAATAAGCAGGAGCTATATGAACAACTCAAGTTCAACTTTCAGTTGTTACATGGTGTCCCAAAGCTACTTTATAACTATTTTTTCATAATTCTACTTTAGTTCAAAGATCTTTTCACATATCTTCTATTTGAATTTTGAAATCATCAAATAAGGCTTGATAATTTAATCATTTTAAGCAACTTCAAGGGTACTTTTTTATAATACTATAATCATCTTCGTTTTTATAATAGTTAGTTAATCTATCTTCAGCTAATATATAGGTTTCAGAACTTTTTTTATCAAATATTTCTGCATAAATTATATTTTCTCAAACAGCAAGTCATAAATTAGCATACAAAGTCCAAGGAGTAGTAGTCCAAGCAAGGATATATTTATTCTCATTTCAAATAACTTTAAATTTAACTGTTATAGTTTTATCTTGTTTATCTTTATATCATTGATTTACTTCAAAATTTGAAAGAGGAGTACTACATCTAGGACAATAAGGAACTATTTTATTTCATTCATAGATTAATCATTTATCATAAATACTTTTAAAGACCCACCAAACTGATTCCATAAAATCAGCATCCATAGTTTTATAATCATTTTCCATATCTACCCATCTACCTGTTCTTTTAACTATTTGTTTCCATTCATCAACAAATCAAAATACATTAGCTTTACAACTTTCATTAAAATCATATACTCATATCTTATTTTCTATATCTTCTTTTCAGCTTATTTTTAACTTTTTTTCAACTATATTTTCAATAGGTAATCAATGACAATCCCAACCAAAGACTCTCTCTACTTTTTTTCAAAGCATAGTTTGGTATCTAGGAATTACATCTTTTATAGTTCCAGCAAGGATATGTCAGTAGTGAGGAGTTCAAGTAGCAAAAGGAGGACCATCATAGAAGTTAAATTCTTCTGCATCTTTTCTGCTTGAAATAGATTTTTCAAAAATCTTATTTTTATCCCAAAATTTTAGGATTTCTTCTTCTAGCTTAGGGAAGCTTTGTTTTTGGTTTACTTTTTTGTATGGCATGGGTATGGTTGGTTAGGCTTTAAAATAGTTTTTTATTTCTTTTATAATTTTATCAGTATCAGAATCTTTCTTTTCAATTTCTATACATTTTATATTATATTCTTTACACTCTTTTTTTATTCTTTTAGTAAATATTTTTACCCACTCAATTTCTTTTTCTTTTAATGAATCTGAATAATTTTTTGCTGCTTCAAATAATCATCTATTATAAATTACATTTTTAGTTCTATTATCATCATTATCAAAGATAAATATAGGGAAACATTGTTTAAGTCATAAAATATTCTTTTTAATTAATTCTGGAGTTATTCATACTCATTCAATGATAATTCAACTTCTATACGCATTATTGTTATTTATAAATTCCATAATTCAAGGCCAAACATATTTTCATTCTTCAAATTCCATATCACTAATTTCTTGCGGGGAAAAATGATTTAAAAATTTTGTAGCAGTTTCATATCCTTTAGGTAAAAATAATCACTTTTCTTTTTCTTTATCTGCATATATTTTTAATATATTTCTTATTGTATCTGTTGAAATATAAGGAAATCAAAGTTTTTTACTTATTTTTTTTGTTAAAGTAGATTTTCAAGTAGTTGGAGCTCATCATATTAGTATAATTTCCCTCATATTTTATTTTTTTAAATTATAATATCTTGTATATTTTTTAGTTTTAGTATTTTTTGGAAACCATTCAAGCATTTCAGAATCTGTTATAAAGTAAAATAAATTTGGAGTATTAGCTTTTATTTTTATGCATTCTCAATTTAAATAAATATTTTTAATATCATTTACTCAGTTAAAAGTAATTACTTTTACTTTTCAAGAAATTATAGTAAAAAATTTATCTTTATTATAACTTTTTCAACCTCTATAGTTTCAGGCTTTTGTAAAAATATTTAGAATAGTATTTTTTTTAAATTTACTTTATATAAATCTCAAATCTGAGATTTATTTTGTTTTATAGTTTTTATTTCGGACAAAATATTAATTTTTATATTTTAAGTTATGTTCTTTTTTTAATCTTTGTTTTTGTTTTGCTTTTATTTTATTCCATATTGGTAATAAATCTTTTTGTCATTTTAATGGTTTTATTCTTTGTTCAAATTTTTTTTCTGATCTTAATATTATATTCTTAATAGAACTTATTTTTCATTCATATTCAAGCTGTTTTAATAAATTTAAATAACTAAATAATACATCTCAAAGTTCATCTTCCAGATATACTAAATTATTTTCTTTTAATTCATATTCTACTTCTAGTACTTCATTTTGTAATCATTTAAAATATGTTATTGATCACTTACACCAGTTAGAGTTTTTATCTATTTCATATTTTTCTTTTACTAATTTTAGTAATTTTGTAAGCATAATTTTATTTTATTCAATTAATAACTAAATCATTTATTATTTTTATAGCTTTTCAATGCATTTTATGTCAATATCAATCAAGTTGTATAAATTTAGCTCATACTTTTTGTGCTAATATTTCTCAATTCTTAGGATTAACTATTTGATCATCTTTTGAATTGATTACTATTATCTCATTTATTAATGGTTTTAAATTTATTTCATTTTTATCTAAAAAATCATATAATTTTCATGTATTTTCTTTTTTGGAATATGATCTTCAAGGACAAACCATAACTAATCTTTTTAGTTTAATTTTATTTTCTAATAAATATTTTATAATAACTCATCATCAATGGGAAGAAGTAAGTATGATATTATATCTATTAATATCTAATGTATCTATTTTTTTAGCCCAAGATTCATAACTAGGATCAACACTATTATCAAATTGTGGAATATCTATAGATAATCACCTTTTTTCTAAATCTATTTGCCTTTTATGCCAAGATGTTGAAGATCTATTTAAGTTTGTTCATCTTCAATGTATTCAAAGTATTTTCATAAAAAAAAGCACAAAAAATATATTTTTTGTGCTTTCGGTTTAGTTTTATTTTTTAAACTAAAAGGTACCACCTAAAGCTTATACTTAATTTTAATTTTGATAACAGAGATTTTAAACTCTGGGAGAGTCTAATAAGATTTTCAAGAAATCCGTTCTTCCTCCAGCTTGTAGTTGATAACTACTCAAACGCTTTTGATAAAATTATTATATACTTTTTAGTAATTAATCAAGTTTTAATATCAAGTAATATCATCAGTATCACAATTAGCAGGATCATCTATACATTTATCTATAGATGTTGTTCTTATTGCTCTTTTTGTTGCAAATTTATTTACAACTCAAAATGTTTCTTTTGTTATTTTTGAAACAGTACTTCAAAATATTGGTACATATCAGGTAGCATATTCAAGTCATTCTCAAAGAAGTATACTTCATTTTAATACTTTAACTTTTCCAGCATCAAGTTTTCCTTCTTTTCATAGTTTATCTAATTTATTAAATTTTCATTGTATATCTTTCATTTTATCGTAAGCTGCTTTTAATTTTTCATATTTTTCACTTGCAGTATTATAATAAGCCGTTCATTTATCATAAGAGTCTTTTAATTTTTCTAATTTAGATAATGTATATTTCATTGATTTTCAAGATCTTTTATAAGCTTCTTTTATTAATCTTTCTTTTGCTTCATCTAAAACAGCATCTTTTTTATTATTTATCATATCAACTAAAGTGGTTTTTATACTATCAACAAGGGTATTTGCTTTTTTATCCAGTTCTTTAGATATCTTTTCTGTTTTTGTTATCTTTTTTAATAACTTAAGTTCTTTTACTATATTTCATCCAGAATTCTTTCTTTCTTTTGCATAATTATGAGCTATAGATTGTTTTAAATCATTATCTTTTATATCTTTTAAAATTTCATTTTTTTTCTTTACATAATAAGCTTGTTTATCTTCTTTAGATAACTTTGATATACTTTCTTCTAATTTTTTTTCTAATGCAGCTTTTTTATTATATAGTTCTTCTGTTTTAGAATATTCTATAGAATTATCAATTTTTGCTTCTAACTCATTTATTTGTTTATCTATATTTTTTACAAAACCTTTATTAGCACTAGAAACACATTCTCATTTTGTGTATGACATATATCATCATTTTATATTTTTACAAATAGATTCATCTCAAGTATTTTCTGCTATTTGTAAGTAACATTTATCTCTTGGAGGATTTGATCAATGTTGTTTAAATGAAGTTCATTTTATTTTCTCACATTTTGAAGGATCAGATGTTTGTACTGCTATAAATTGGGTGCAATGATCAGAATCTGGTAGGTAATTACACATGATTCATCATATATAATTTATAAGTCAGCAAGACGATAAAAAGAATGTAAGAAATAAAAATCATAATATTAATTTAAAATTTGGTTTAATATTTTTCATACTACTTTTTTAAAAAATATAATAGTTATTTTATTTTATAGTTTTTAAAACTTAAAATAAAAACTATAAATAATACAATACTTGAACTAGCTATTAAAGGAACAGAAAAAGTATTTATTATAACCTTTACAAAATCAGCATCTTGAGGTTCAAAAAACATCAAATCAAGCCCTAGTAAAAGAAAAAATCAGAAAGATAGAACATAAATAATACTAGTAAATATAAATGATTTTAATCTAAGAATAAATTTAAAAAATAAAAGTACATAAAAAAGTATAAAACTTAAAATAGAAAATATAATAGGTAAATACATAGTATATTTTATATAAAAGTCTTTTAATTTATAACTAAAAATATTAGCTTCTTTATTAAAATATTTTAACAAAAATAAATATAAAATAACTCAAAATAATATATTTAAAAGTAGTGGAATTATTTTAAATTCAATCCATCTTTTATTTTTCATGATACAATAAATTAGAAATTTAAAATTAATTTTAGTATACACATCTATATATATTATGATTATATAAGTAAAGAACCTTAAATCAAATTTTTATGATTTTAAAATTAAATATTATATAATCCAGTTTACAATTAGTGTATTTTATATATAATATTATTTTAATTAAAATTGATTGTAAATTATGCCAGAAAAATTAGTAAAAAAAGTTTCAGTTCAACTTAAAAAAAGTGCTGATTTTTTTGATATTCAAGATAGAGCAAAAGAAAAAACTTATAAAATAATAAATTTAAATAAAGAAACTAATAAAGAATTATTAAATGTAGTTTTTAAAACTAGAATTCTTAATTTATTATTATTATGAAATAAAAAAGAAAGAATAGAAAAACAAATAGTGTTTTTTGCTCATATTTGTACTAATATTTTTACTGAATCAAGTGAAAATTGGAAAAAAGATATATCATGTAAATATATTATAAATAGATATAAATCAGGTAAATATGATTCTTTAATGCAACTCTATCGAAGAAATAAACCAATATGAGAAGATGTTTTATCTTTTTTTATTGATGAATTTTTAAGTAATTTAAATCTTTTGAAATGAATCTTAGATTTTAAAAATAATAAAGTGACGCAAAAAGAAATTTTTGAATCACAAATATCTAGATTAAATTGAAGTGAACAAAGGGTCTTTTTAGAGATTTTATTTAAAAATTTGAAAAAAGAAGATAATATTAAAGACTGATTAATGAAATCTATTGTAAAATTAGTTTGATGATGGGAAAAACAAGAAAGAAAAACAAAAAGAAAATGATATAAAAAATATTTAATGTATGAAGGGCAATGAAAAAATAAATATATAAAATTATATCCTTATATAATAAGTAAATTATCAGATAGATTAATAAATAGACCTGAATTACAAAAATGAATTTTTAATCAAAGAACTTTTATAGTTAGTTCTAAAATTAAAAAAGAAAAACAAGAAGATAAATATATTATTCCTGATGAAATAATATATAGAACACAAAAATATAAATTAATTAAAAATCTTTTAAGTTGAAATAGGCAAGAAAAAATAGAAAAACAAAAAACATTTTTTACAAATGTATGAAAACATATTTTAGAGAAAAAGAAAGATCTTTTTACAACTATATCAAAATATTTATGGAAAAAAGAATGTAATATTTCTTTTTCACTTAGAAGACTTTTAAAATGAACACATCCAATTAATGAAAATAATTTATATTTAATAATTGAAAGACTTTTTAGTATTAATCCTAAGTTTGAAGATATATTTAATTTAAGAGGAATAACAATTTCTAAAAACGATGTACTTTCTTGTTGAATATCAAGGAAAACAAATGAAAAACAAATAAAGTTTTTAACATTTGTTTATCAAAAGATATCTTCATCAGAAAAATATAAAAATATAATAAATAAACGATGATGAGGTATTGCTGCCACAATAAAAGATTTTATAAATCCTTTAAGGTATAAATTTAGTGAAAGATGTATGAGACAGAAAATAAAAGATACTTTATATGTTAAACAAAAAAAGATAGATAAAGATATCTTGGATTTACTAATTATTAGATTATTAGAAGAAAAAGAATTATTCTTTTATAAAGATTTAATTTTAGAAATTTTTGATACGGAGAGGTCTTTATTTAATGAAAAATTAAAAAAAGATAGATTAGAAATGTTTAAAACATTATATGAAAAGAAAAAAGTTTTTGAAGAAATATGATTTAATATAGAAAATGAAATGTATGTTTCGGATTATGAAATATCAGAAGAAGTAAGACTTATAAAAGAAAGAATATGAAGAGAATTTTAATCTTCAAATTCAGTGCAATAATGAGTAATCATATAATAATTATAAAATCATTCATTATCAGGACCTGATATAGAAAATCATAATCATAATTTTGTAATATATTTATGAACTATAGCTCTATAATGAGGCGTATATGATGTTCATTTTTCTGCCATATATAAATCAAATATTTCTTTTGTAGATTTATATAATTCATCTGTACAATTTGAATCAAAGCATCTATAAGAAAATTTTCAAATACTCTCACTACTAGTTGTCCTTGCTTTTATTTTACATTTTACTCATCTTTCTCTAAACCAATTTTCTATTTTTTTATAATCATAAGTGGAATCAAAATAGTTTCTTCTATGGTTTAGATTTCATTTATCTTTACTTATAATAGCCCATTCATAAGCAGAATTATTTAACCTTTTATCATAAGATATTGGAGCTAGTCATATTTTTTTTCTTTCATTATTATGCAGTTTTAACCAATAATCTTTTACTTTCTCTATATCAATATGGAATTTTTTATATAAATTTAAAGCATTTTCATTTAAATTTACTTTTTTTATGTTTTTAATTATTTGGTTTACAATTACTATAAATTTCTTTGATTTTACTTTTTTTACAAGTAATTTTTGAAGTTTATTTATAAACACATTTTTATATTTGTATCATCTATTGTTTATTATTTTTTCTATTTTTTTATTTATTTTATTTATTATTATATAATCATTATAATTAAGCTTATAAGGTTTTATTATTTTTTTTATTTCTTGTCATTTATCTTCTTTTGCTAATTCTCATATTTTTTTTATTGATTTATCCCAAATCCAAACAATTTTTCAATTTATTAATCTTATTTTGTAATATCCGTCTACTTTTGCTATTATTTTAAATTGTTCTCAAATCTTTGCTCATCTTAAAACCCTTGATTTATATATACAAGGGTATGATCTAACATTTACTCATTTAATAACTTCTCAAACAAATTCTGCTTTTTGAAGAATTATTTTATTACAAGCATCAGTAGCAAAGGTTACTTGAAAAGAAATTAAATATATTACTAAGAATAGAATTAATTTTTTCATAATAAAAACTAGAAAATAAAATAATTAGTAGCATTTGTTATAAAAGGGTATAATGATATTTAAAAAAGCTAAATATTATTATTTTGTATAATACTTAGCTTATATTTTTTTTCAATTTTTGTTTTTAAGAATGTTTTGCTATAACTTCTATTTCAACTAAAGCTCATGCAGGCAATGAAACTACTCCTATACAACTTCTAGCAGGTTTATGAGAAAAATATGTTTCATAAATTTTATTCATTATTTCAAAATCTTCTATATTTTTTAGATATATAGTTGTTTTTATAACATTTTTTAAATTAAATCCTCCTTCTTTTAATACTTCTCATATATTTTTAAAAGCTGTTTTTGTTTGTTCTTCTATTCATTCTAATAGTTCTCAGGTTTTTGTGTCTATTCATATTTGACCAGAACTATATAGAGTTTTTCTAACTATAACTGCTTGAGAATAAGGTCAAATTGCTTTTGGAGCAAATATAGAGTTTATTTTTTCCATATAAATTTTGGGGTTATTTAAATAAAAATTTAGTTTATACTAAAAAAATATTAGTTTTTGTAAAATATAATATTTTTAAGAAATTGACACGAATTGTTATCTATTATATAATAAATATATGTTAATTGCAAAATAAATAATAATGGATTTAAAAGAGATTTTTAATAATTTTTTTGGTGAAGATATAGAAGCTATTCAGTTTGCTATAAATAATAAAGAAGTATTTATAGTTGCTTGAATAATTTGGGGGCTACAGTATTTAATTTTTCATTTTATAAAAGGAGATTTTAAATGGACTAAGCTTATTAAATCAAGGAAAAATAAAGATGGTAGTATATCATACTATCTACCACCAATGCAACAGGTATCAATGAAACTTATTTTTATTTTATCTTTTCTATTAATTGTATTTTTTGCCTGAGCAGTTATTTATTCTAATAGAGAGATTACTCAAAATGAGTTACTATACTCATTTTTATTTCTTACTATTTTTGCTAGTTTTCTATATAAATTATGAGAAAATAATAATAAATTATATAC